>DATBGJ010000170.1:0-7133 GCA_036558045.1 Thermoanaerobaculia bacterium | reverse complement strand
GCTCGGCGACGACGGCAAGGTCTACACCCAGAACGACGGGCACCTGTTCGTGGTTGGCCAGTAGTCGCGGCCGTAAAAGGAAGGAGCGGCGCGCGCCGCTCCTTCCTCTTCCAGGCACCCTCCGCGGGCGCCTGCGGCACGGCTTTCTCCCCGTCACTGCGTGACGGTGAGAGTGCCCAGGTCGTTGTAGTGGTATTCGCCGATCTCGTCCCAGTATCCCGCGTGCACAGACCAAGTGCCCGGGCCGATCTGCTGCTGCGAAGGTAGGAAGTTGAGCTGGTTGGCCACGCAGTTGCCGCCCGCGTTGATCCTGAGCACCCGCAGGGACGGCAGGAAGTCCGTCTCGAAGTAGAAGTCGACCCGCGTGTACGGCCGGGCGACCGCGGCGATGAACATCTGCTGGTTCTGCCCGACGGTCGAGGGGCCGAACCAGGGGTGCGCGGGCTGCCCGCAGCTCACGGGATAGGTCGGGGCTGGCGTCGAGGCGGACACGATGCTGAGCGGGTCGAGAAAAACGGCCGATCCCGTTCCCGAGGAGCCCGTGTAGGTCTGTGCAAAAACGGACCAGTCGCCCTTCTTGAAATTCGAGGTGTCGACGTATTCCTGATTTACGACGCAGTTGCCGTTGCCGGAGCCGGTCATGTACCGCTTGACGATGGTCGGAAACGCCGTCTGATGGATGAAGTTGAAGATGAGGAAGGTGCCGGATCCGACGCCGGTCCCCGTCACGAGGAACTCGTAACCTTTCTCCACCGTCGTCGGCTGGAACCACGGATTCACGGGCCCGCAGACGGCCTGCGAGGCCGTGGGTGCGAGCACCGTGAAAGCAGCGAAAAGGAAGGGGGCGGCGAAAGAGAGCGTGCGCCGCGTCGGTCTGGTGTTGAGTCCGGACATGAATTCTCCTTTCTGAGCTCAAGGGCGCGGTTTGCCTGCGGGCGCCGGAGCCGGACCGGAGGCGACTCCGGTCGTCTCGTTTTGCCGGTGTTCCGGACACCTGGAAGGAAACGATGGGCGGAGAGGCTGCGTATTACCATCGGGAGACGAGAGCCTCGAAAGGACGTGGTGCCTCATGCGCAGGGCAGCCCGCGGTCTTCCCTTCCTCCTCGCGATGCTCCTCGCGGCCTTCGCCGGCGGCGCGGCGCGATCGCCCGCGGCGGCCGGCGGCGGCGAGCCGGCGACGGCCCTGGCCGACGCGCTGGCCGAGGGCGAGCGCCGGCTCGCCGCCGGCGACCCTGAGGGGGCGCGCGGCGTCTTCGAGCGCGCTCTGGAGCTGGCCGGAAAGGCGGAGGACAGCGAGGGTGAGACCGCCGCGCTGATCGGCCTCGGAGACTCCTGCGCGCTCCCCGGGGAAGGCGATCAGGCCCTCGCGTACTACCGCCGGGCGCTGGGCTCCGCGCAGGGCCCGCGGATCGCGGCCGTCCGTTCCCGCATGGCCTACGTCGCCGGCGTCCGCGCCGCCAACGTCGACGACGACCTCGCCGCGGCGGGAGAGCAGTTCGAGCGCGCCACCGCCGACGCCCGGGAAGCCGGCGACCGCAGGTTGGAGGCCAGATCGCTGCACGCCCAGGGCAACGTCGCCCTGCGCAGCGACGACCTGTCGCGGGCCTGGGACCTGTACTCCGCCGCCCTCTCCCTGGCCACCGAGATCGGAAACCGGTCCGTCGTCATGCTGGCGGAGCGCGGCCTCGGCAACGTCGAGGCGGAGCGCGGCCGCAACGCCGAAGCACTGCCCCACTACGAGGCCAGCCTGGCGTTGGCCCGCCAGACCGGCAACTCGCGGATCACCGAAGGAGTCCTGAACGCGATCGGCACCATCTATCTGGAATGGGCCGACTACGGCAGGGCCCTGCAGTATTTCCAGGCGGCGCGCAACACTCCCACGGACGACCCCGAAGAGGTCGCCTACACGCTCAACAACCTCGGCATCACCTACGGCTCCCAGGGGAATCCCGACCTCGGGCTCTCCTACTTCCGCAAGGCCCTACCCCTGCTGGAGAAAGCAGGCGACGAATACGGCGTCATGCGCCTGCTCAACAGCATGGGGAATTTCTACGTCGACGCCGGGCAGCCGGACCGCGCGCTCGATCACTTCTCCCGCGGCTTGCGCCTGGCCCAGAAGGTCGGCGACAGCTCCGCCGAGTCGGCCGACTGGTACAGCCTCGGCGTCCTTTACCAAGACCGGAAGCGCTACGGCCTCGCCGCCGACGCCTACGGCAAGAGCCTGTCGCTGGCGGAAAGCCACGGCGAGCGGAACCTGATGGGCCAGGCGCTCGCCGGGCTGGCACACCTCCACCTCGCGCGCGGGGAGCACGCCAAGGCGGTCGAGATGGCGGACCGGGCCGCCACGGTGGCCACGGAGACCGGCGGCCGGGAGACCTTCTGGCAAGCCCGCACCCTGGCCGGCAAGGCCCTTCATGCCCTCGGCAGGGACGACGCGGCCATCGCCGCCTATACGGACGCCATCGCCACCGTCGAGCAGGTGCGCAGCCGCAGCGCCGGCGGCGAGCTGGGCCGCGAAACCTTCTTCGAAAACCGCCTCGAGCCCTATGAGGCCATGATCGAGCTGTTCGCGCAACGGGAGGACGCGGCCGCGACGCTGGCGCAGGCGGAGCGGGCCAAGGGACGCACCTTGTTGGAGATCCTGCACTCCGGCCGCCCGGACCCCGCTTCACGTTTGACGCCCGAGGAGCGCGCCGCCGAGACGCGGCTGCGCGACCGGCTCACCTCTCTCAACAGTGCGGTCTTCCTGGCCCGCTCGCGAGCGAGCGGCAATACAGAGCTGGCGGACCTGGAGCGGCGCCTCCAGGAAGCCCGCCACGAGTTGGAGGCCTTCAACACCAACCTCTACGCCACCCGGCCCGAGCTGCGCACGCAGCAAGCGGATTTCCCCGCCTGGAGCCTCGAAGCCACCCGCGGGCTGCTGGCGCAGCCCGGCACGGCGCTGATCGAGTACGCGGTCCTCGACGCGGAGGTCTTCCTCTTCGTGGTGACGGCCGAAGGCGGCGTCCCCGCGGTGCGGCTGCATCGTCTGCCCATCGGCCGCCGGGAGCTGGGCCGCCGGGTGGAAGCGTTCCGCCGCCAGCTCGCCGCGCGGGACCTCGGCTTCCGCGCGCCCGCCCGGCGCCTCTACGACCTCCTGCTCGCCCCTGCCGCCGCGGAGATCCGTGGCAAGCGGACGCTCGGCATCGTCCCCGACGGCCCGCTCTGGGACCTCCCCTTCCAGGCGCTCCAGCCGAGCGCCGCCGAGATGTTGCTGGAGCGGCACGCCCTCTACTATGCGCCCTCGCTGAGCTTCCTCGCCGAGCTGGCGGCGAGACGGTCCCGCCCGGCGGCCGCCGGGCGGCCGTCGCTGCTGGCGGTGGGAAACCCCTCCCCGGATCCCGGCACCGCGGCGCGGGCCGCCGCACGGCGCGGCGCGGCGAAGCTCGCGCCGCTGCCGGACGCGGAGCGGGAGGTGCGGTCCCTGCTGCGGCTTTACGGCGCGGAGCGCAGCGCCGTCTACACCGCCGCGGCAGCCTCGGAGCGGACGGTCAAGGCCGAGGCGGGGAAATATCGCGTGCTCCACTTCGCGACCCACGCCCTGCTCGACGACCGCAATCCTCTGTACTCCAGCCTGGTGCTCTCCCGGCCCCGGTCGGGAGAAGGCGAGGACGGCCTGCTGGAAGCCTGGGAGATGCTCGGCCTCCGCCTCGACGCCGAGCTCGTGGTGCTCTCCGCCTGCGATACGGCGCGCGGCCGGCTGCGGGCCGGCGAGGGGATGCTCGGCATGAGCTGGGCCCTCGCCGCCGCCGGCAGCCCGGCGATCCTCGCCAGCCAATGGGAGGTCAGCTCCGCCAGCACCGGCGAGCTCATGGTCGACTTCCATCGCGGCTGGCTCGGCGGCCTGGGGAAAGCCGAGGCGCTCCGCCGGGCGGCCCTCGCGGTCCGCGGCAAGGAGCGCTACCGCCATCCGTTCTATTGGGCGGGGTTCGTGCTGGTCGGCGGAGAGGATTGATCCGGCGAGGAGCGCCGCCAGGCCCGGACGCTGTCGAGCAGCCGGCGCGCGGTCGCGGGCTGCGGCCCTTCGCCGGCCGCGGCCGCGAGCTCGCGCTCGGCGTCGTCGAGGAGCCCGGCGCGAGCGTAGAGCACGCCCAGCACCAGGCGGGAAGAGCCGGCCGCGCGGGCGGCGCTCCGCACTGCGGCCGCCTCATCCGCCGCCAGAACCCGGAAGAGGGCCTCCGGCGAGGTGGGACCCGGAGCGGTCACCTCCGTGCCGCGGCGCCGCGCCTTGACCTGCCAGGAGTAGGCGCTCCCCGGCGGCAAAGACCGCTCGGGAATCCACTCCGTGCCGGCGATTTCGCCGCTCTCGGCCACCGGGTTGAAGTCGCGATCGAACACCATCACCCGGTAGGACTCACCTCCCGGCAACGGCGACCAGCGGAAAGTGGGCCGGCCGTCGAGCACCGCCGTGGCGATGGGCGACTGGAGAACGAACCCGGTAGCAGCGGCGGAGCCGCGCAGCACCGTGCCGCTCCCCAACAGATCGGCGATCTGCGCCGGCCGTGCGAGCCGCCCGTCGCGGAGGGCGGCCGACACCGCCCCGCGCAGGTCCGCCGGCAATGCCTCGAGGCCGGCCAGGCCCGCGGCCCGCGGCGCGGCCGGAATCTCCTCCCGGCGCAGCGTCCGCACCTCGGCGCGCAGGGATTCGACGTCGCGGCGCAGAGTCGCGAGCCAGACGATCAGGCCGGCGACGAGGAGCAGGAGCGCCGCCCAGAGCGCGAGCGCCGCCGGCCGGGTCCACCGCCGCCAGCGCGCGCGCCGGACTCCGGCTTCGTCCATCAGCGCGCCGAGGTCCAGCCCGACCGCGCGCCGCGGCTCCTCGGGCAACCCTTCCCAGGCGGCGAACGCTCCCGAGAGCGGCTCGCCCGCGGCGAGGCGCAGACGGCAGTCCGGGCAGCCGGCGAGGTGGTCGTCCACCTCCAGCAGCTCCCCGGGCGGCAAGGAGCGGCTGTGGTACTCCTCGATCTGCCGGTCGGTGAGATGAATCGGCATGGCGGTCTAGTGAGATCGCATCCGGCGGGCCAGGCGCTCGCGAGCGGACTTGCGCAGGTTGATCACCTGTTGCCGGGTGACGCCGAGGAGCTCCGCGATGGCGGCGTCCTCCAGCGGCAGCCGGTTCCAGATCGCGGCGAAACGCTCCGCCGGCATACCGATCGCAAGCGCAATTTCCCTCATCGTAGCAACCCCGGTGAGCGGCAACAATGCCACGGCATTGCGCCGCTGCCCATCCCGCAGATTGAGGATGAGGGCCGCCGCCTGCCGCTCCGGAAGCTGGCGGATCTCCTCCCAGAGATGGGAGAGATAGGTGCGCCGCTCGAGGACCGCGGCCGCATCCGGAGCCGGATCGGGCAGCCGGACGAGCGGATCCTCTTCGCCCTGACCGGCGTCGAGCCGTTCGGTCCCTCGCTTTTTCAGGTGCTCCGAGACGGCATTGTAGGTCATGACCGCCACGTAGCCCCGGAAGTCCCGGATGCTCTCGCCCACACCGCCCAGCCGCAGGCGCCGGAGCCGCTCGATGAGGTGGAGGACGACCTCCCCCTCCAGATCGCTGCCTTCGGGACTGCTGAAGCTCCGCCGCCGGCGCAGGATGCCCTGGATCACCGGGCGGGCGTGAAGCGTGATCAAGTCGCCGAGCACCCGCTGGGCCTCCGCTTCCGGAGCGCGCAGCAACGGCTCGAGCAAGGGGTCGAGCTGCCAGGTCTCCGGACCGTCCAGCAGTTTCATCGCAAACCTGTCCACAGCCCCCGCGAAGGATAGACGTCAGAAGACCCGCCAGTGAGTATCGCCGGACTGCAGAGAGGTTCACTCCCCGGCCCCTTGCCTTACGCCCCCATTACGCCTAATCTTCCTCCATGGGCAGAAAGGCCGCGCCACCCCCCTACGCCGAGCTGCACGCCGCCTCGGCTTTCTCCTTCCTCGACGGCGCCTCGCTTCCCGAGGACCTCGCCGAGCGGGCGGCGGCTTTGGAGCTGCCGGCGGTGGCGCTGGCGGATATCAACGGCGTCTACGCCGCGCCGCGCTTCTACCAGGCGGCGAAACAGGCCGGCATTCGAGCATTGGTGGGCGCCGAGGTGGCCCTGGAGGACGAGCCCAGCCTCTACGAGAAGCGGGCGCGGTTCGGTCCTCTCGGGCTGGTGCCGGAGGAGAGCGCCCAGAGCGCGGACGTCGATGCGCCGGCGCGGATCACCCTGCTCGTCGCCCGCCGCACCGGCTATCGCAATCTCTGCAAGCTGCTCACGGCCGGCGCCCGCGGCAGGGCCAAGGGCCAGGCGCGGGTCTCCTGGGATCTGCTCGCCGAGCACGCCGCGGGGCTGCACTGTTTGACCGGCGGCGAGGAGGGTCCGCTCGCCCGCGAATTGGCCGAGGGCGGGATCGATCCTGCCCGCCGCCTGCTGGAGCGCCTGGCGGGCCTCTTCCGCGGCCGCCTCCACGTCGAGCTCCAGCGCCACCGGCTGCGCGACGAGGAGCATCGCAACCAGGCCCTCGCCGATCTCGCCCGCGCGCTCCGCCTCCCCCTGCTCGCCACCAACGGCGTGCGCTACGCGCGGGCGGCGGACAAGCCGCTCCACGACGTGCTCACCTCCATCCGCCATCACACCACCCTCGACGCCGCCGGCCGGCTGCTCGCCGCGCAGCGGGAACGGCACCTGAAGGGCGCCGGCGAGATGGCGGCGCTCTTCCCCGATCATCCCCAGGCGCTGGCGGCGAGCGCGGAGCTGGCCGCGGCGCTCGACTTCACGCTCGCCAATCTCGGCTACCGCTTCCCCGAATATCCCCTGCCGCCGGATGAGACGCCGGCCTCCTTCCTGCGCCACATCGCCTGGAACGGCGCCCGCGCCCGCTTCCGGCCCCTGACCGCCCGCCACCAGGCGCAGATCCAGAAGGAGCTGGACCTGATCGAGAAGCTCGACCTGGCCGGCTACTTCCTGATCGTCTGGGACATCGTGAATTTCTGCCTGCGCGAGAACATCCTGGCCCAGGGCCGCGGCTCGGCGGCGAACAGCGCCGTCTGCTACGCGCTCTCGATCACCGCCGTCGACCCCGTGAAGATGGACCTGCTCTTCGAGCGCTTCCTCTCCGAGGAGCGCGGCGAG
>DATBGJ010000169.1:0-11956 GCA_036558045.1 Thermoanaerobaculia bacterium | reverse complement strand
TCAAAATGCCGCGCCGCAGGACTGCGGTGCGGCGTATCAGGGCTGCGGCGCGGCATATCAACATGGAGGCGCGGCGTCGCAGTGTAGCGGCGTGGCACCGCAGAGCTGCGGCCTGGCGTTTCAGGATGGAGGCGCGGCGTCGCAGGGTGCCGGCGCCGCGCCGCAGGGCTGCGGCGTCGCAGTTCAGGGGCGCGATGTGGCGTCGCAGAGTGGCAACGTGGCGCCGCAGGGCTGCGACGTCGCATACCAGGGCAGCGGCGTGGCGCCGCAGGGCTGCGACGGCTCGTCAGGCGAATCCGTAAGATCAGTAGGATGAGATCCAGTCTGTTTGTCGTCTCGATTCTCGCCGCAGCCCTGGCAGCTCGGGGCGTTACGGAAGATCCGGCCAAGCTTATCGAGCTGCGGACGTGGGGTGCGCCATGGGACGAGCGCTTCGAGGTGACGGTCGAGATCCCGGGGCTGCTCACCGCGGTCAAGCACCTGCCGCCGACGCGAGAGAACGCCGCGAGCGAGAAGCAGGTGGAGGTGCGCCTCTCGCCGGCCGAGATCGATGCCCTCATGACGCTGGCCCGCGCGGCCGTGGAGGAGCGGGATCCGCAGGGCGTATGCCGCTTGGTGGCGGACGGCACGAGCGCGCGGCTGGAGGTTTTCCTCGACAGTGGTGAGCGGAAGCACCGGGAATGCAGGAATGCGATGGCTTGGCCTCCCAAGGGCTCCAAGGCGAAGGACCTCCTCGAGTGGCTGAACGCCAGGCTGCCGAAAGACCTGCAGGTCTATTGAGATCTCCAGCAGGCCGGGACTGGTCCAGGGTCTGGGCTAGCGTATGCTTCGGCATAAGCCCGCTCGCGGCCAGGAGGTCGGAGATGGAAACTGAGAGAATCGTGCGCCTGTTCCGAAACGGGCGGAACCAGGCCGTCCGCATCCCGCGGGACCTCGAGCTCCCCGGCAGCGAGGCGCTTCTCCGTAAAGTGGGAGATCGGCTGATCGTCGAGCCACTTCCCCGCCGATCTGTCCTCGAGATCCTGTCCACATGGGAGCCCCTGGACGAGGAGTTCCCGGACATCGATGACCCCGAACCGGACGACGTGAGCCTCTGAGATGGCTCGCCATCTCGAGGAGTTCGTTCGCGTGCTGGGGCTCTCGATCGAAAATTAGCTCAACTGATCCGGAAGATACCCGTAGTAAGCTTTATCCCTGCGTTCCCTTTTCAGGAGGACTCATGCACCGCACCCGTCTCCTCGCCGCCTGGGCCATTCTCGCCCTGCTTCCCTTGGTCTTCGTCGCGCCGCTGCTGGCCGCCGAAGACACCACGACGACAACCGCCGCCTTGCAGCCGCCGGTGGCGAAGAAGGACCCGCACGTCACCAAGATCCACGGCGACACGCTGGTCGACGACTACTACTGGCTGCGCAACAAGGGGACTCCGGACGTCGAGAGCTATCTCAACGCCGAGCTCGCCTACGCGCAGGCCTTCATGAAGCCGACGGAGGCGCTGCAGCAGAAGCTCTATGACGAGATGCTCTCGCGCATCCAACAGACGGACGTGGATGTTCCGTATCTAGATCGCGGCTTCTACTACTACACGCGGACGGAGGAGGGGAAACAGTACCCGATCTTCTGCCGCAAGAAGGGCTCGCTCGAGGCGCCGGAGGAGGTGATCCTCGACGTCAACCAGCTCGCCGTGGGCAAACAGTTCATGGGCGTGGGCGGGCGGGCGGTGAGCCCGGACGGCAACCTGCTCGCCTATTCGACGGACGAGACGGGGTTCCGTCAGTTCACGCTGCACGTCAAGGACCTCCGCACCGGCCAGCTCGGACCGGAGGCGGTGCCGCGCGTCACCAGCTTCGACTGGGCCGAGGACGGCAAGACCCTGCTCTACAGCGTCGAGCATCCGCAGACCAAGCGCTCGTACCAGGTCTACCGCCACGTGCTCGGCAATTCCCAAGACGACCTTCTCTACGAGGAGAAGGACGAGCGCTTCGACGTCTACCTCGGCAAGACGCGGGACCGCCAGTTCTTCCTCATCCAGTCCCAGAGCCACACGACCTCCGAGGTGCGCTACCTGCCCGCCGACCGCCCGACGGCGGAGATGAAGGTCATCGCCCCGCGCGAGCAGGACCACGAGTACGACGTGGACCACCGGCCGGGCGAGTTCTGGATCCGCACCAACGACAAGGGCCGCAACTTCCGGCTGGTGGTGGCGGACGAGAAGGACCCCTCGCGCGCCAACTGGCGCGAGGTGGTGCCGCACCGCGAGGACGTGATGCTGGAGGGCGCCGATCTGTTCAAGGACTTCTACGTCGTGCTCGAGCGTGAGGGCGGCATCCTCTACCTGCGCGTCACCGAGCCGGCGAGCGGCAAGTCGCACCGCATCGAGTTCCCGGAGCCGGCCTATCTCGCCATCCCGAACGCCAACCGGGAGTTCGACGCCAGGACCTACCGCCTCTCGTATCAGTCGCCGATCACGCCGCCGTCGATCTACGACTACGATCCGTTCTCACGCCAGCGGCAGCTTCTCAAGCAGGTGCCGGTGCTCGGCTACGATGCCTCGCGCTACCGCGTCGAGCTCACCCAGGCCACGGCGCCTGACGGCGTCAAGGTACCGATGTGGCTCCTCCGCCGCAAGGACGTCAAGGCGGACGGCTCGAATCCGGCCCTGCTCTACGGCTACGGCTCCTACGGCGCACCGATGTCCGCCGCCTTCAACGGCAATGTGTTCAGCCTCGTCGACCGCGGCGTGATCTTCGCCATGGCCTACATCCGCGGCGGCGGCGAGCTCGGCAAGAAGTGGCACGACGCGGGCCGCATGATGAACAAGCGCAACACCTTCACCGATTTCATCGCCGCCGCCGAGCATCTCATCGACATGAAGTACACGAGCAAGGAGCATCTGGCGATCGAAGGCGGCAGCGCCGGCGGCCTGCTGATGGGCGCGGTGACCAACATGCGGCCGGACCTCTTCCACGTGGTGGTCGCGCAGGTGCCGTTCGTCGACGTGATCAACACCATGCTGGACGAGACGCTGCCGCTCACCGTGCCCGAGTTCGAGGAATGGGGCAATCCCAAGAACGAGACCGAGTACCGCTACATGAAGAGCTACAGCCCCTACGACAACGTCGCGGCCAAGGCCTATCCCACGATGCTCGTGCGCAGCAGCTACAACGACTCGCAGGTAATGTACTGGGAGCCCGCCAAGTACGTGGCCAAGCTGCGGGCGCTGAAGACGGACTCCAACCCGCTGGTGTTCAACATCAACATGGAGCCCGCCGGCCACGGCGGCAAGAGCGGGCGCTACAACCGCCTGCACGAGACGGCCATGGAGTACGCGTTCCTCCTCTGGCAGCTCGGAGTGGAGAAGGTGCAGTGAAGCCGGCGGGCGGCGACGCGCCCCTAGCATGAATCCTGCTAGGAATGACGGTCACGATGGAAGAGGAGGATGTCGAAGGCCCGTCGGAGCCCGACCGCGATCCGCCGGAACGCGAAGAGAGGACGCCCGAGATCTCGCCGCTGCGCATTTTCCGCCATGCCGGGGAAGGCGAGCGGCAGCTCGCGCGGAGCTTCCATGCCGTCCGCCTGTCGAAGTCGCAGCGGCCGGATCCGGTGACGCTGCGCGGCCGGCCGCTGATCGTCTACCTGAACCATCCCTCGTGGTGGGACCCGCTAATCTGCATCCAGCTCGCGCGAGAGCTCTTTCCGGAGCGGCGGCATTACGGCCCGCTCGACGCCGGCACCGCGGGCCAGTACCGCTCCTTCGCGCGCATGGGTTTCTTCGAGGTCGAGTCCGGCACTGCCCGCGGCGCGCGGCGGTTCCTCACCCTCGCGCAGCAGCTCCTCGGCCAGGCGGACGCGGCGCTGTGGATCCCCGCCGAGGCGCGCTTCGGCGATCCGCGAGAGCGGCCGGTGCGGCTGCGCTCCGGCATCGGCACCCTCGCCTCCCGGGTGCGCCAGGCCGTGCTCATGCCGCTCGCCCTCGAAGCTCCTTTCTGGGATGCGCAGCTTCCGGAGGTGCTCGCCCGCTTCGGCGAGGAGCTGCCGGCCGGAGACGCCGATCTCCGCGCCGGCGACTGGACGGAAGTCCTCGAAGACCGCCTGCAATCGGCGCTCGACGCGCTCGCCGCTGAATCGATCGCCCGCGATCCGGCGCGCTTCGACGTCCTGCTCGCCGGCGGCGCCGAAGCCGGCAGGCTCGGCGTGGCGTGGCGGCGGTTTCTGGGGAGCTTCAGGGGTGGAGGGTCTTCATAGGGTTGTACAGGATGGGGCGGTTTTCCCTCCGAAGCGCAGACCGCCTCGCAAAGCAACGCCCGCCTGGACATCCTTGACATCCCCATTCTCCTGTGCCAAAATTTTGGCACCATGAAGGCCGCCGCTCCGAAGTCCGCCTACAGCAAGCGCGAACGCCAGATCATGGACATCGTGTATCGCCTGCGGCAGGCGACGGCGGCGGAGATCCACGAGCAACTGCCGGACCCACCGACGTACACGGCGGTGCGAGGCCTGCTGCGGGTGCTGGTGGACAAGGGCCATCTGGAGGTGGAGAGCGACGGCGTCCGCTACCTCTACAAGCCCACGACGCCGCGCGAGACCGCGGGCGCCTCCGTGCTCTCGCACGTCGTGCGCACCTTCTTCGACGGCTCGGCGGCCAAGGCCATGGCAGCGCTGGTCGGCTCGCCCGACGTGCGTCTCACCGAGGCGGACCTGGAGCGGCTGGCGCGCATCGTCGAACAGGCGCGCGCCAAGGAAGGGCACGAGTGACGTCGCTCCTCGCTCTCTACGCGGTCCGGGTGCTGCTGATGCTCTCCGCGGGAGCCTTCGCCGACCGCATCCTGCGCGGGAAGGCCGCCGCGCTTCGCCACCTGAGCTGGAGCCTGGTGCTGGCGGGGAGCCTCCTGCTGGGCCCGCTGTCTCTCGTCCTGCCCGCCTATCGGATCGCCCTGCCCGCGCGAGCGCCGGCCGCCGGACCGGGAACGCAGAGCGGGACGCTCCACGCTCCGCTGCCGGACGGCGAGGCGGGGATCGTCCGTGCTCGTCGAAGCCCTGATTTCCTGACCGGTGAGCGCGCGCGCGCCGCCTTCTGGCTCGCGGGCTCGCTGGTCCTGCTCGCACGGCTGGGCGCGGGCAGGCTCCGCCTCGCGGAGCTCCGGCGCCGCGCCGCTCCCCTCGCCGCTCCTGCGATCCTCGAAGAAGCGGCCGCGGCGGTCGGCTGCCGGCGTCGCGTGAGGCTGCTGGAGAACCGGGAGGTCGCGGCGCCGGTGACGTTCGGCGTGTTTCGCCCGGTCATCCTGTTGCCGATCGGGTTCGCCTCGTGGCCGGAGTCCCGGTTGCGGGCCGTCCTGCTGCACGAGCTGGCCCACGTCGCGCGGCGGGACGCCCTGGCGCAGCTCCTGGCGGATCTCGTCTGCGCGCTTCACTGGTTCGATCCTCTCGCCTGGCACGCGGCGCGGCGGCTGGCGCTGGAGCGGGAGCACGCCTGCGACGACCGGGTCCTGGGCTCGGGGCTCGGCGCCTCCGAGTACGCGCGGCAGATCGTCGAAGTGGCGCGCCAGGCCGCCCGCAGACGGAACCCCGCGGCAGCGCTGGCGATCGTCCGGCGCAATGAGATCGAATCGCGGATCCTGGAGATCCTGAATCCGGCGGTTCCCCGCGCCCGCACCTCCTGGCCGCAGCGCCTGCGGTCCGCGGCCGGTGTCGCGATCCTCTCCGTCGGGCTCGGCGGCTTGACGGTCGCGGCGGTCCCTGCGGCTCCGCGGCTGTCTCTCGACGATCCGCTGAGCGAGATCGTGCCGGTCCGCGGCCTCCAAGCGCGGCCCTCCGCGGACGAGCTGCGGGCGAGCCCGGACGCCGCGGCGATCGGCCGCCTGATGACCGCCGCCGCTCACGTCAAGACCTGGGAGGGCGACCTGGTGCGCGAGCGCGCCGAGTGGGCCCTCTCCCAGGCGCGGCAGGGCGAGGTGGTGCGGCCGCTGATCCAGGCCCTTGAAGATCCCGACTGGCGGGTGCAGGGTTACGCGGCGTGGTCCCTCGGCGCCGCCGGCGACCGGCGCGCCGTGGCACCGATCAGCCGGCTTCTCGATCATCCGGTCTGGCGGGTGCGTGCCCAGGCGATCTACGCGCTGCTGGACCTGGGAGCCGAGCTGGACGTCGAGCGTCTCACCCGCCTGGCGAAGGACCCCGCGTGGCAGGTGCGCATCGGCGTCGTCGAGCACCTGCAGCGCCGCGGCGGCGCCGAGGCCGCGGCCCTGTTGCGCACCATGGCGGACGATCCCCACGCCGGCACCCGCATGGCCGTGCGCGCCGCCCTGGCTGAAATCGGAGCCTGATTTTTTTTACCCGGCATGCCAAAAATTTGGCAGTAGAAAGGATGACGATGCGACGTACCCTCGCGCTTCTCGGATTGTTGATGACCCTCGCCTCTTCCGAGGTCCGCTGCGCGCCGCCGCCACAGGGCCCCTCTCCGGAAATCGACGCCTATCTGGAAAAGGCCCGCAAGGATTGGAACATCCCGGGTCTCGCCGTGGCGGTGGTCCAGGGCGACGCCACCATGGCGAAAGGCTACGGCGTGCGCGAGCTGGGGAAGCCGGAGCCGGTGGACGAGAACACGGTCTTCGACGCCGCCTCGCTCAGCAAGTCCTTCACCGCCGCCCTCGCCGCCATCCTGGTGGATGAGGGAAAGATGAAGTGGGACGACCCCATTCGCCGCTACCTGCCGGACCTCGTGCTGCCGGATCCGTATCTCGCCGAGAACGCGACGCTGCGCGATTTCCTCTCCCACCGGACGGGCCTCGAGCCCGCCAACATGATGTGGCTACTGACGGCGAACTCCCGTGCCGAGGTGCTGCGCCGGGTCCGCTGCTTGAAACCCGCCGCGCCGTTCCGGACCGACATGGTCTACTCCAACGTCGGCTTCACCGTCGCGGGCGAAGCCATCGCCGCCGCGGCTGGAACCACCTACGAGGCCTTATTGCGCGACCGGCTCATCGTGCCGCTCGGGCTGAAATCGACCACCGCGGGCTACGCGCAGGCCCAGGTCATGCCGAACCACGCGACGCCCCACGCGTTGATCGACGGCGTACAGCGGCCGATCCGCTTCGAGACGCAACGGGACAGCACGGCCCCCGCCGGCGCCGTCCAGTCGAGCGCGGCCGACCTCGCCCGCTGGCTGCGCTTCCAGCTCGACGGCGGCGTGCTCGACGGCAAGCGGCTGATCAGCGAGGCCAGCATGCGGGAGATGCATTCGCCCCAGGTGATCATCTCCACCACTCCGGAGATGCGTGCGGCCCGCCTCGTCGAGTTCTTCGCCGCCTATGGCATGGGCTGGCAGGTGATGGACTACCGGGGGAACCCCCTGCTCTGGCATACCGGCAGTGGCAATGGCCAGCTCGCCTTCATGGCGCTGATCCCCGCCAAGCGGCTGGGCGTGGTAGTGCTGGTCAACACCTGGGCCGCGCCCTTCGTGCATGGCGCGTTGGTCAACTATCTCCTCGATGCTTATCTCGGCTATCCGCCGCGCGACTGGAGCGCCGAGGCCCTGGCGCGCGTGCCGGCGATGCTGGAGCAGGCCCGTAAGGAATGGCAGGAAAAGACGGCCGGCGCGGTCCCGGAGCTTTCGCGGCCCCCGGCGAGCTATACCGGCACCTACGAGAGCTGCCTCTACGGCCCGATCCACGTCCGGCAGAAGGGGACGGGGCTGACCTTGCAGATGGGCGAGGGCCAGAAGGCGGACCTGACGCACCACCACGACGACACCTTCATCCTGATGTGGCGCGACCCCTTGTTCCGGGAGGAGCGGTCCACGCTCATCAGCTTCGATCTGGGGGACGCCGCGGCGCGGAAGCTCTCGATGACGATCGGCCGCGATCAGATCGAGGCTCAGGCGACCCTCGCACCGCTCTCTGAACCGCGCGGCCATTCTCCGCGCAGGAACTCATCCGCCGCGGGGAAGAACTCCTTCGGCCGCTCGATGTAAGGGTGGCTGCCGGAGCCCTCGATGGCGAGGAACCGCGCGTTGCCGGCGTGGGCGGCCCATTCCCGCGAGGCCTCGGTGGGCACGAGGTCGTCCGTCCCTTGGACGACGAGCAGGGGCATGCGCAGCTCGGCCAGGCGCGGCCGGAAGTCCCAGGCCTCCATCTTGGGAACGATGTGGCGGAAGTAGAGGTCCATGGTGTGCTGCGGCCACTCGTTGGGAAACGAGCAGATGTCGTCCAGCGGGAAGCGCGCGGCCGCCGCCAGCTCGCCCATCTGGGCCGGCAGCAGGAAGTAGTTGAACCAGGCGCGGCAGAAGGCGACCGGATCCTCGGCGTCCAATCCCTCGCGCCGCATCTCCTCCAGCCGCGGGATGCCGGGGGGAAAGGTCATCTCCTCGGCCGTCGGCGTCTCCTGCAGCCATTCGCCGGGAATCCGCGGCGTGATCGGGCAGACGAGGAGCATCCGCTCGACCCGCTCCGGGTTCTCCAGGGCGTAGAGGGCGGTGACCGCCGCGTGATAGAGGTAGCCGAGCAGGGACATCCTCTCGAGGCCGAAGTACTGCCGCACCGCCTCGAGATCGGCCACGTCGTCTTCAAGGCTCAGGTAGCGGGAATCCGTGACGGTGCTCGACCGCCCGCGGCTGCGGGGATCGTAGAGGATCAGCCGGCGGCCCTCCGCCAGCGGCTGGAGGAGCTCGGAGAGCCAGTTGGCATTGGGGACGACCACCGTCTCCGGCCCTTCGCCGAGAACGTTGTAGTAGAGGTGGAGCCCCCGCCGGACGAAGACGAACCCTTCGCTGCTCCGCATGGGGCGGATGGTATCTGAGAGAGAGGGAGAAAGGACCAAAAGGACGGCAAGGACACCAAAGGACGGCCTGCCCGGGAAGCTTTGGTATATCCAAGCCGTCCCTGTTGTCGTTGAAGTCCTTGCTGTCCTTTTCGTGCTTTGCCGGGCTCACCCTCCATTCCCCGGCTCGATCTCCAGCAGCCGGAACGGCGGATGATCGGGATAGGTGTGCCGCAGGAGCGACACGCTGACGTTGAACACCGGCACGCCCTGCGCCGTCTTGCCCTCCGGCTGGCCGCGGTGGGCGTGGCCGTGGAAGACGGCCTGGACGGGATAGCGCGAGAGCGGCTCCTCCAGGCGGCTGGAGCCGAGGAAGGCGAAGATCTCCGGCGGCTCGCCCTCGACCGTCTCCTGGATCGGCGAGTAGTGGAGCACGGCGATGCGCGGCTTGCCGCGCAGGCGCGCCAGCGCGGCTTCGAGCTTCAGGGCCTCGTCCACCGACTCGCGGACGAAGTGCTTGATGATGTCCTCGCCCCAGGGACCGAGGGCGCGCCGGCCGAAGCCGCCGCAGAACCCTTTCACCCCGGCGAAGCCGATGCCCTGCACCTCGGTGGCGTCGCCGTCCAGCACCCGGATGCCGCCGTCGCATAGCACCTTCTTGACCTCCTCCTGCCGGCCGCTCTCGAAGTCGTGGTTGCCGAGCACGGCGATGACCGGGATGTTCACCGCCGCGTGGATCTCGCGCGAGAGCTCCTGCGCCTCCTCGACCTGGCCGTGATCCGTCAGGTCGCCGCAGAGCAGCAGCACGTCGGCTTGCCGCCCCGCCTCGGCGAGCACCTCCCGCACCGGCGGCTCCAGCGAGCGGGTGTAGTGAAGGTCGCCGAGAGCGGCGATGCGCACCACTCCATTCTGTTTCGCCATCTCGCCCTCCCTCTCGGGGGGATAGGTTTCAAGAGACATGCCAAGAAAGTGGTACGTCTCTTGCTATTCCTACTGGCCTTCAGGCGGGAGACCATGGCTACTCCGATCGAGACCGCGAGCGAGAAATCCCAGCCGTCCTTGGCGGCGGAGACGATCGAGTTCTATCGCGAGGCCATGCAGACTCTCGAAAACGCCGGCGTGCCTTTCCTGGTCGGCGGCGCTTATGCCTTCGCCCGCTACACGGGCATCAAGCGGTACACCAAGGATTTCGACATCTTCGTCCGTCCCGCCGACTACGAGCGTGCCCTCGACACCTTCATGGAGAAGGGTTGGCAAACCGAGCGCAGCTTTCCCCACTGGCTCGGCAAGACCCTCCGGGGCGAAGACTTCGTGGACGTGATCTTCAGCTCGGGCAACGGCGTCGCGCGGGTGGACGACCTCTGGTTCGAGAAAGCGGTCGAGGGGAAGGTGCTGGACCTGCCGGTGCGGCTCATTCCCGTCGAGGAGATGATCTGGTCGAAATCCTTCATCATGGAGCGCGAGCGCTTCGACGGCGCGGACGTGGCCCATCTGCTCTATTGCCGCGCGGCGGATCTCGACTGGGAGCGCCTGCTCGGCCGCTTCGACGCCAACGGCGGCTGGCGGGTGCTCTTCGCTCATCTCGTTCTGTTCGGCTACATCTACCCCGGCGACGCAGGACGCATCCCGCGGCACGTGCTGGAAGGGCTGACCGACCGGCTGCGGCAGGATGCCCCCGATCCCGCCACCGATCCGCTCCTCTGCCGCGGGCCCATCCTCTCGCGCTCGCAGTACCTGATCGACATCTACCGCTGGGGATATCAAGACGCGCGGCTGCGACCGGCGGGGAACATGAGCGTCGAGGAGATCGAGCAGTGGACGGTCGCCGCCGAAGAGGACGGCGACGTCACGCAGTACCAGGCGTTGGAGGACGGGTAGGCTCCCACCCTTCCGGCGCCATCTCGAAGCCGGCGAAGTCGAAGGCGGGAGCCACCGTGCAGCCGACGAGCGTCCAAGCGCCCAGCGAGCGCGCGGACTGCCACACGCCGGCCGGCACCACCGCCTGCGGCCGCTCGCCGGCGGCGAGATCGGAACCGAGACGCACGGCGGAGCGCTCTTGGCCGTCCGCGGAGAGGAGCAGCTCCAGAGGCGCTCCGGCGTAGTGATGCCAAGCCTCGTCGGCGTCCACCCGGTGCCAGGCCGAGACCTCGCCGCGGCGCAGCAGGTAGTAGATGGCGGTCGAGGCGCCACGGCCGCCGTCCGCGGCGGCGGCGCGGAAGGTCTCGCGGTAGAAGCCGCCCTCGGGGTGCGGCGCGAGGCCGAGGAGACGGACGATCTCCTCGGCCGGCAGCGGATCTCGCGTCGCCATCGGCGCCTCTACTGAGCGATCCGATAGCGGATCGTGACGCTCGCCTCGACGCCCACCTGGCCGGCGGAGACCGGCGTCTCCGTCGACAGAGCCTCCGCCACGGCGAAGCGGGCCTTGGGGTAAGGCGGCGGATTGACCGAGACGCCGCCTTCGGCGACTTCGAGGATCCCGACCAGTTGCACCTTGAGCGCCAGGGCGAGGGCTTCCGCCTTGGCGCGGGCCTCGCGCACGGCGTCGGTGAGCGCCGCCGCCCGCGCCGCCTCGTCGTTGCGCAGGCCGAACGCGACGCCCTCCAGGTTGTTGGCGCCGGCGCCCAGGCCCGCATCGATGACCGGCCCCAACTTGGTCAGGTCCGCGGTCCGGATGGCGACCGTGTTGTTGGCCTGATAGCCGGTGATCTTGGGCGTCTGCTCCTCCACGCCCGGCCGGCCCTGCGAGTAGAGCGGCGAGAGCGAGAGCCCCGAGGTCTGGATGTCCTCCGCCTGGATGCCGAGCTTGCGGACGGCCTCCAGCACGGCGTTGGCCGTCCGGTTCGCCGACTCCTGGGCGGCGCGCGCGGTGGGGGCCTGAGCCACGACTCCCAGCCGCACCGTCGCCTCGTCCGGCGCGACCCGGGCCTCGCCCGTGCCCGAGACGCTCAGGGTGGGAACGATTTCAGCAGGCGTTTGGGCCGCGAGTTGTGCTACCAGGGCGAAGGCGACGCTGGTGAAGACGATGATTCTGCGCATCCCCGTTCCTCCTTCCGCCCTCCAGTATATAGATACGAATCCCCCACCCGGCGGGTCTAGGCCGGGCAGGGGATTGCCAGAGGCCCGGTCTAAGCCGGCGTACTCTTCTTGTACCAGTCGAACAGGCCGTTCTGCTTGCACAAGTCGTTGGTCTTGCGCGACAGCTCTGTAA
>DATBGJ010000168.1:0-6550 GCA_036558045.1 Thermoanaerobaculia bacterium | reverse complement strand
CGCCGAAGTGGGCAGCGTCGATCCCGCCACCAACGAAAAGCCCGCGGGCCGCGTCGTCGATCCCGGCACCAACGCGCCGGTGGTGACTCCCGGCGGCAGCATCCTCTTCGGCACCTACACCGAGTACGACTCGTTCCGCGGCGAGACCTTCAAGTTCAGCGCGAGCGGACAGTTCCAGGGCAGCTATGACTTCGGGCTCGACGTCACGCCCAACATCTGGTCGCACGACGGCACGTACTCGATCATCCTCAAGGAGAACCATTACGGCTTCGGCACCTACTGCACGGATCCGGTCTGGTGCCCGGCCACGAGCAACGGCCCCTTCTACATCACCCAGCTCGCGCCGGACCTGACGCCGGAGTGGAAGTTCGCCAATACCACGACGGAGAGCTGCACGCGCAATCCCGACGGCACGCTCTCCTGCGTCTCCGATCATCCGGACGGCTTCGAGTGGTGCATCAACGCCGCCGCCGTGGACAAGAACGGCGTCGTCTACGCCAACAGCGAGGACGGCAACCTCTACGCCATCGCGCCAGGCGGCGTCGAGCAGCAGCGCATCTTCCTGGAGCTCTCCCTGGGAGCCGCCTACACGCCGCTCTCGATCGGCCCCGACGGGAAGGTCTACACGCAGAACGCCGGGCACCTGTTCGTGATCGGTGAGTGATCGAAGGCGAGCGCGGGCCGAGCCCGAGGCCAGGGCTCGGCCCGCCGGTCCTCAAGCGGATTTACGCTGCTGCTGGTCGTAGGCGTTGTAGAGCGCCTGCGCCCAGTCCGAGACGTCGGACGAGATGGCGCTCCAGTTCCAGATGAAGGCGCCGCCCATCTCCGGGAACTTGGCCAGGATGCCCTGGAGGAACTCGGTCAGCAAGGACGGGCTGTAGGTGGGGTACGCGTCGGAGCTGCCATTGACGCCCGGCACGATGAACTCGGAAGCGTTGCCGATGTTGGCGCCGGCGTTCGCGACCGCCGACTCCCACCCGGCGAAGATCTCCGCGCCTCCATCCACCGGCGGATTGCCGTTGCCGGCGTAGAACTGGACGTTGAACCAGGTGAAGGCGTTGCCGGAGCCGATCACGCTCTGCTGCAGGACGCCCGCCCACCAGTCCGCGCCGTAGTAGGGCGCCGCGGTGATGAACGGATAGCCGCCGGTGACGCCCTGCACTATCTGCGCGTACTGGATGGAGAGCTGCCCCAGCAGCTCCTGGTGCTGCGAGTCCTGCTCTCCCTCGTAGTCCCAGTCGTAGCCGTCGAGGCCGAGCTGCGTCGCCATCGTGTAGAGGTTGGCCACGAACGTGGACAGGTCGCCCGAGATGTTGTCGAAATCCGACTGGAACGGCCCCATCGACATGAGGACCGTCTTCTGGGCCGGGAAGCCGCTCTTGAGCTGCGCCACCGCGCTGGCGATGGCGTCGATCAATTGCGGATCGACGGGCGAGAGCTGGCCGTCGACCTCCTGATAGAGCTGCGTGTCGTTGTAGTAGAGGTCGTAGGGCGCGTTCGGACGGGTGTGCAGGAAAGCGAGCAGGCACAGGTTGAAATCCGAATTCCCCACCGTCTGCACGATCTGGTCGGTGTTGGGATCCTCGCCAAGGGTGTTCTCGATGTAGATGCCGTCGCGGACGTTCATGCGGTTCTCTCCTCTGCTTTGGTGGTCCCGGTTGATTCCGGGCTGCGCCGGGGGCTGAGGAGCAACCCGGATACCAGGCGCGGCGATGCGGCCACGCACGGCGCAAGTCATGGATTTCCAGAGGCTTGTCGGAGATTCGGGCGCATGGTCCGCAGCGGGCGCTCGACAACTGTCAGAAACTGTCGAAGGCTGTCAGGACTGTCGAAGGAGTGTCACGCCTTCGCATACACCGCCGGGATGTGCGCGGTCCCTTTCTTGACGAGGCGGACCCGCCCTTCGGCGGCAGACGCCGGAGGCACGTCGAAGCGGTCGGCCGGTCGAGCGGTTTTCTTCAGCTCGCTGCGGTAGAGGCGATTCACCTCCGCGGCCGTCGTGGCCGCCGTGAAGGTCTGGCCCTGGGGCAGCGTCGCAAGCAGCCGTGCGACCAGCTTGTGCGGCCGCAGCGGCTCGATGCGAGCCGGCGTCGCCTTGAACGCCTCGTAGTGCTTCGAGACCGTCTCGACCTCGGCGGCGTGGACGGTCGCCGCCGCGTTACATCGCGCTTCCCCCGGCGAGGATCTCGGCGTAGAAGCGCTCGCGCACGCCTTCGGCGTTCATCCGGCACATCGGCACCATCTCGCCGCGATAGGGGAGGCGGAAGACGCAGGCGGCGAGGCGCTCCCGGCCGACGGGCGTGCGCGTCTCCTCGGGGCTCATGAAGTGGTGGCTGGTGAGGGTGAGGACGCCGAGGCGGAGGCGGCCCCGCAGGCTCTCGAAGCACAGACGCGGCAGCGAGAGGCCCGCCTCGCGGCGGCAGCGATCGTCCGCCCAGCGCCGCGCGCGGCCGAGCAGGAATCCCGGCGCGGTGCGCACCATGCCGAGGAAGCGGGCGGCCTTCTCGGCCGGCCGGTCGTCGCGGAAGGCGACCCCGCCCAGGCCGTGCGCGAAGAGCTCGCGCAGGATGTCTACGTCCTCGGGCTCATCGCGGAAGGCGCGGAAGAGCCGCGGCTCCTCGCCGGGACGCTCCAGCGCGAGGAGCGGCACGAAGCGCGTGCATTCCGTGTGGCCGAAATGCAGCGGTCCCGTATCGTCGAGCTCGAGGCCGAAGCCGGCCGTGCCCCTGCCGACCTCGCGCCACAGGGCGTCCGCCGTCACTCCGTGCTCGTGCTTGCGCGTGCGCCCCACCTGGGCGAGCGGCTGGAAGCTGACGAGGCTGAAGGCGTCGCGGTTGCGCACCAGCCAGCGGACGACGTCGGCGATCTGGAGGAGGTTGTCGCGCGTCACCGTCAGCGTCATGGCGGCGCGCAACGGGCGTCCGGTGCGGCGGCGCGCGGCGCGCACCATGGCCGCGAATTCGTCGCGCAGCGGCGTCAGCTCCAGCTCCGACTTCGGCAGGCGGTAGCCCTCGCGGCCGCGCTGGGTGACGTCGACGTGGATAGAGATCTCGGTGAGGCCTCCCTCCGTCATCAGCCGCTCCAGCAGGCCGGGCCGGCGGCGGAGGTTGTCGCCGTGGGTCATCACCATGGGGATGACGCCGATGGCGCGCGCGTAGCGGAGGATCTCGGTCAATTCCTCGACGGGTCGGAGCGTCACCTCGCCGTCGGTGATCTGGACGTTGCTCTTCGGTCCCAGCCAGCGGCGCAGCTCGTCGAGCTGGCGCAGGATGGCCGCGGTCGGCAGGGCGGGAATTCGGTTCGCCTCGCGGCCGAGGTAGCAGCCGGTGCAGGCGAAGTCGCAGCGCGGCTGGATGCCGATGGTGGCGCCGCAGCCGGTGGCCTGCTGCCCCAGGCCCTGGCCGGGTAGACGCAGGGCGGGATCGAGCCCAGCCCACCGTTGCGCCAGCAGCGCACGCTTCTCGGCCGTCGCCGGATCCCGCAAGAGCTCCACCACTCTCCTGAGCGACCGCCGCTGGCCGAGCATGGCTTCTCTATCCCGAGTTGTCGTTCAGCTTCCAGTCGTAGTCGTAGAACTTGAGGTCCACCTGGTTGCCCGCCGCGTCGATCGGCTTCCGCTTGTCGGAATTCACGTAGCGGACGATGAAGGCGATCTGGCCGCCGCCCCACTTGGCGAAGTCGTCCGCGAACCAGTCCATCACCTTGGTGGTGTAGAGGACGATGCCGCCGCCCTTCTTCTCGACGCGCACACCCATCGGCCCGTTGAGGAACTTCCGCGCCTGGTCGTCGAGCTGCTCGGAGACGCGGGAGCCCACGTAGGGCTCGGGGCGGATCGGCGGGCAGCTCTTGGCGGCGCAGTTGATGGCGAAGTGGATGCGCGGGTCCTTGAAGCCGTCGCGGATCTTTTCGTTCTCGATGTCGTTCAGCGACACCTTGCCGCGCTTGGTGTCCACCAGATCCTTCTTGAAGATGTTCAGCCGGATGAGCGGGTCGGTGGAGAGATCGCGGATCGACTCGACCGGATAGTTGTCCACCACGATGCCAACCACCGAAATGTTGTAGAGGTTGATCCAGTAGGCGAGCTGGTCCTGCCGCGAGAGGGTCTGGATATCGGCCGTGGCCAGGCGGCGGCGCAGCTCGTCGAGGGTCTGCTTGTCCTGCGCCTTGAGGGCCTTGTAGTTCATGCCCTGGGCGGGATCGTAGTACTTGGCGAGCAGCTCGCCCCACGCCCGGTAGTCCGGCGGCACGGCCGCGCCGGCCGGCCCGGCGAGCACCGCCAGCAGCGCGAGCAGGAGGAGGACGAGGTTCGTGCCGGTGTTTTTCATCCTTTTACCTATCTTACGGCAGCCCCTCCCCCGCCTCCCAGCGGAATTCCGACTCGTCGTCGGGGTTCACCCGCCAGGAGACGCGGTAGACGGGCGCCGGCTTCAGCCCCGCTTCCAGAGCGTCCTTCACCTCCTCGGCCGCGGGGAGCCGGGGAGCGGCGCGGCGCGGTTTCTGGACGAAGGCGTCGAGGTCGATCTTCGCGTCCTTTCCCTGGCGGGCGGTGGCCACGTAATAGAGGACGGGGTCCGGGTCGAGCCACCGTCCTTCGAGCGAGCGCAGCGCTTCCCAGAGGCCGAGGCCCGTCACCTCCAGCGCGCCTCCCCGGCGAGCCTGGAAGCCCTCGACGTCCAAGGCCGGGCCCGGGAGCTTCACGGTGAGCCGGGCGGGGAAGGGATCGTAGACGAGGTGGGAGACCTCGTCCGGCGAGTATTCGGCCCGCTCTGGCACGAGGAGGACGTCCGTCACCTGCCGCATGGCTTCGTTCAGGCGGTCGAGGAGGACCGTCTCGTCGTCCGTCGGCTCGTCGAGGCTCTCCAGCACCTTCTCGTCCATCACGTCGGCGAACAGCTTGCCGAAGCAGGGGCGGGCGCGTTCCGGCTGGCGTTCGAGGTGCGCATAGAGAGCGCCCGCTGCCTCCAGGTACTCGGCGATAGCGGCGCTCCATTCCGCGAGAGTCTCTTTCATCTCCTCCCGCTGCTTGCGTGAGGCGCGGGAGGAGAGCCCCGGTACCAGCGACAGCTCGGCCGTTCCGCGCTCCGCGTCGATTCGGTAGGTGGCGGCGATGGAGGTGTCGCCGAAGACGGCCGCGAGCCCCTCGGGCTCCACGATGACCGCCGAGCGCGTGGCGGCGTTGAGATCGCCCAGCCGCTTCTCCCAGCCGAAGCGCTCGGCGGCGGGATGGGCGGCGGCGAAGCGCGCGCCCCAGGCGTCCGAGCCGTCGAGGATCTCCCGCCGCGTCTCGGCGAGGCGCCGGGCGAGGGCCGGGTTCTTGCCGTCCTCGTCGGCGGAGATCTCCACCGTGCTGGTCGCCACCACGGCGCCGTTGGGGAGGAAGCGCAGGAGCAGCGCCTCGCGTACCGGAGGCTCGAAGCAGGAGGTGAAGGGAAGGACTAAGAGGACGGCAAGGACGCGCGCCGGAGGAGGGAGCATTGAGGGATTATCCCTCAGGCCGGCACTTCCACCTCGGCGGCGTCCTCCACGTGCTCGCAGCCTTCGGTGTTGCAGACGTACTGCACGCCGTGCTTCTTGGTGACCTTCTCCAGCAGGAAGCTGGCGCCGCAGTCCGGGCACTCGCGGAGCACCGGCTTCTTCCACAGCGAGAACTTGCAGTCCGGATAGCGGTTGCAGGACCAGAACGTCTTGCCGCGGCGCGAGCGCTTCTCCACGATCTCGCCCTGGCCGCACTCGGGGCAGGGCACGCCCGTGGGCTTCGGCGGCGCGGCCTCGGGTCCGATCTTGCGGATGTTCTTGCACTCGGGGTAGCCGGTGCAGCCGTAGAAGGTGCCGAAGCGGCTGCGCTTGAGCGCCATCGGTTTGCCGCACACCTCGCAGGGCGGGATCTCCTCCGCGGCGCCGTTGGCCTCCGCCGACGATTCGGCGGGCGTCTCGTCGACGTTGCGGGTGTACTTGCAGTCGGGGTAGGTGCTGCAGGAGATGAACGGTCCGAAGCGTCCGAAGCGCATCAGCAGCCCGGAACCGCACTCGGGGCACTTCTCGTCGAGCGGGATGCCGTCCCTCTTGACGTTGGGCATCTGCTCGCCCGCGGTCTCGAGGTCCTTCGAGAACTTGACGTCGAAGTCGGCGACCGCGCGTTTCCACTCGATCTTTCCTTCCTCGATCTCGTCGAGCTGCTCCTCCAGGGCCGCCGTATACCCTTCGTTGAGGATGTCGTGGAACCCCGTCTGGAGCATGCCGTTGACCAGCCGGCCAAGCTGGGTGGGACGGAAACGCCCCTCCAGGCGCTCGACGTAGTCGCGGTCGGTGAGCACGGAGAGGATGGTGGCGTAGGTGGAGGGGCGGCCGATGCCGTTCTCTTCCAGCGCCTTCACCAGCGTGGCCTCGCTGTACTGCGCCGGCGGCTGGGTGAATTTCTGCTCGGCGGTGACCTTCACCCGCTCCAGGGTCTCCCCTTCGCGGAGGGGCGGCAGCATGCCCTCCTGGGCCTCGTCGCCATTGGTGCCGTTGGCCTCCTCGTCCGGGGTCTCGCGGTAGACGGCGAGGAAGC
>DATBGJ010000167.1:0-2446 GCA_036558045.1 Thermoanaerobaculia bacterium | reverse complement strand
CCTGCCGACCTCTTCCTGCGCAGCCAACGGGTCGTGACGCCCGAGGGCGTTCGGCCGGCCGCGGTGTACATCCGCGAGGGGAAGATCGAACGCCTGGGCCCGCCGGACGAAATCGGCACCGACTGCGGCGAGGCGGTGCTCATGCCGGGCATCGTGGATACGCACGTGCACGTCGACGAGCCGGGACGGACGGAGTGGGAAGGCTTCGCGACGGCCACGCGCGCGGCGGCCGCCGGAGGCGTCACGACGCTCGTGGACATGCCTCTCAACAGCGTTCCCGCCACGACGACGCGCGAGGCCCTGCGCGCCAAGGTGGAGGCCGCGGCCGGAAAGTGCAGCGTGGACGTGGGGTTCTGGGGCGGCGTCGTACCCGGCAACGCCGGCGAGCTGACGGGGCTCCTGGAAGACGGCGTCCTCGGCTTCAAGGCGTTTCTGGTTCCCTCGGGAGTGGAGGAGTTCGAGCACGTCGGCGAGACCGATCTGCGCGCGGCGCTGCCGGTGCTCGCTCGAAACGGAGCCGTCCTCCTCGTCCATGCCGAGCTGCCGGGTCCCATCGATGCCGCGGCCGGCGTCTGGGAAGGCGCCGGTCCAGACGATCTGCGCCAGTACGATCGCTATCTGCGCTCCCGTCCCGATGCGGCGGAAGTAGAGGCCGTCGAGCTGCTAGTGCGGCTCTGCTTCGAGTACGGCTGCCGGATCCATATCGTCCATGTTTCCTCGGCGGAGGTGTTGCCGGTGCTGCGGCGCGCTCGCGAAGAAGGGCTGCCGATCACCGCCGAGACCTGCCCGCACTACCTGACCTTCGCCGCCGAGGAGATCCCGGACGGCGCCGTCGCCTTCAAATGCGCGCCGCCGATCCGCTCGCGCGCGAACCGCGAACGCCTCTGGGAGGCTCTGCGCGAAGGCGTGCTCGATCTCGTGGCCACCGACCATTCGCCGAGCCCGCCGGCGATGAAGAAGGTCGACTCCGGCGATTTTCGGGCGGCATGGGGAGGCATCGCCTCGCTTCAGCTCGCGTTGCCAGCCGTATGGACCGAGGCGCGGCGGCGCAACTTCACCGTCGAGAACGTGGCGGAATGGATGTGCGCCGCCCCGGCGCGCCTCGCCGGTCTGGCCGAGCGCAAGGGCAGGATCGCGCCAGGGTACGATGCGGATCTGGTGATCTGGGACCCCGAGGCGAGCTTCACGGTGGACGGTTCGAAGCTCCAGCATCGCCACAGCCTGACGCCTTACGAGGGGCGAGCTCTGTTCGGCGTGGTCAGGCGGACCTTGCTGCGAGGAGAAACGGTTTACGAGGGCGGGGAGATCGTTGGATCGCCTGGTGGTAGGCTTCTGAGCAGATAGGCTCCGCTCCTCGCCCGGCGCTTCCGCACCGGGCTACAGAAACGTCGCCCAGAGGGCGATTCGCTTCGGAGAAGCGACGTCTCTCTAGCCCGGTGCAGAAGCGCCGGGCGAGGAGCGGACAAGGAACAGCCATGACCGACTTCACCGATCTCGTGGATCTCGCCGCCGAGCGCCTGGGCGGGGCCGTGCTCGCCGCGAACGACGAGCTCTTCGCGCCCAAGGAGAACCTCCTCAAGGCCGGCGAGGCGGTGTGGATCGAGGGGAAGTACACCGACGTCGGCAAGTGGATGGACGGCTGGGAGACCCGGCGGCGGCGCGAGCCCGGCCACGATTGGTGTTTGGTGCGGCTCGGCCTGCCGGGGGTGCCGCGCGGCGTCGTGGTGGATACGAGCCATTTCCGCGGCAACTATCCCGAGTCGTGCTCGCTGGAGGCCTGCGCGGTGGAGGGCCATCCGGCGCCGGAAGAGCTGTTGAGCGCCGCGTGGACCGAGATCCTGCCGCGTTCGCCGCTCGAAGGGAACGCGAAGAACCGCTTCGCCCTCGAAGGGAACGCCGGCCGAGTCACCCATCTCCGCTTCAACATCTACCCCGACGGCGGCGTCGCGCGGCTGCGGGTCTACGGCGAGGTGGCGCCGGACTGGACGCGGCTGCTGCGCCGCGGCAGCGAAATCGATCTCGCCGGGGTCGAGAACGGCGGCGTGGTGCTCTGTTGCAGCGACATGTTCTTCGGCAACCGTCACAACCTGATCCTCCCGGGACCTTCGCTCGGCATGCACGACGGTTGGGAGACCCGGCGGCGGCGAGGGCCCGGCCACGACTGGGCCATCGTGAAGCTGGGCATGCGCGCCGCGATCCACCGCGCCGAGGTGGACACTTCTCATTTCAAAGGCAACGCGCCGGGGAGCTGCTCGATCGAGGCTTGCGACGCGGCCGATGCCTCGGCGGAGCATCTGGCGCAGCCGGCGTTCAAGGGCTGGCGGGAGATCCTGCCGCAGGCGCCGCTGCGGTCTCATACGCAACACCTCTTCGACGAGCTCGCCGCGGCCGGCCCGTTCACCCACGCGCGGCTCAACATCTATCCGGACGGCGGCGTGGCGCGGCT
>DATBGJ010000166.1:0-6656 GCA_036558045.1 Thermoanaerobaculia bacterium | reverse complement strand
CCGCGCTGCCGTCCGAGACCCACAGCTCCTGCCCACGGGTGGAGTCGGAAGCCACGAAAAGCAGGCGGTCGCCAACCGCCATGGAATCGAGAAACCCCGAAGTGAAAGGGATGTTGGTCAGCGCCGCCGTGCCGGCGGTGGTGCCGTCGCTCTTCCAGAGCTGGGAGCCGCCGCTCCTGACCGGCGCGATGAAGAAGAGCGTCCGGCCCGCCACGCGGAGGAAGCTCGGCCCGCCGTGAGCCGCGGAGCCGGGGACGGGATCGCGCACCGGCCGCGTGCCGGCGGCTCTGCCGTCGCTCTTCCACAGCGACGGTCCGCGCCGGCCGTCGTCGGCGCGAAAGAAGAGCCGCCCGCCGAAATCCGTCAGCTCGCTCGGGTCCGAGCCCGCGGGACCGGGCCGGATGTCCGCCGCCAGATGAGTTCCGGCGCGCGTGCCATCCGTCCGCCAGAGCTCCATGCCGTGGATGCCGTCGTCGGCCGCGAAGTAGAGCACGCCCTGGCTGGCGATCCAGGCGCTCCAGGTGCCCCGGCGCGGGAAACGGAGCGGATCGGTCAGCCGGAAGGTGTTCGCCGGCAGCCCGCCGCTCACCCACAGCTCTCTCGCCGGGCCTTCGGAGAGGGTCGTAAAGAAATAGGACTTGCCGTTCTGGGCCACGGTAGCGGGGCCGCTCATGCATGGGCCGGGACAGGCGTCGACGACCTGGAAGGTGCCGGCCATGGTGCCGTCGGTCCGCCACAGCTCGCGGCCGGTCTGGGAGTCCGTCGCGGTGAAGAAGGCGATGCCGCCGACCGCGACGAAGCCAAACGGATTCGAGCTGGTCTGTGCCGCGGCGGGCAGGGCCGCCAGCAGGGCCAGAGCGAAAGGAACGGTGAGCTTCGTGCGCATGGTTACTCCGCCTCCAGCGCCCACAGCTCGAAGCCGTGGTCGCGGTCCCAGTTCTCGAAGAGCAGGCGTGAGCCGGCGGGCGAGAGCTCGAAATAGTTGGTGTTGTAGGGTCCGGTCAAATCCAGAAGCTTGACCGTTCCGGCCTGCGTGCCGTCCGATTCGTAGAGATCCTGGCCCAGGTAAGTCGTGAAGACCAGCCGGTTGGCGAAGACCCGCAGAAAGAGCGGATCGCGGATCGCCCGGCCCTCCCGGTCGTACAGCGCGCCCGTGCCGGCCGCGGTGCCATCGCTGACCCAGAGATCATTGATATAGGTGGACGGCAGCGTTCCCGAGAAGTAGAGCCGGCCGTTGAAGACGGTCGGGCGGGCGATGTCGCGAAAGTCACCGAGCAGGACGTCGCTGATCCGCTGGGTGCCGGCCGCGGTCAGGTCGGTGATCCACAGGCCGTGGCCCAGCTCGTTCGAGCCGCCGAAGAAGAAAAGCTTCGAGCCCACCGGCATCAGAGGGCCGAGGTTGGAGCTGGAGGACGCGGGGAGGAGATCGAGCGGCACGGTGCCGGCCGGCGTGCCGTCGGTCGACCAGAGCTGCGCGCCCAGGTCGCCGTTGCGGGCGACGAAATAGAGCCGGCCGGCGTGCTCGACGAAGCCGCCGGGCTCCGATCCATAGAGCGGGCGGGTGTCGATGTCCTTGAACAGGACGGTGCCTTCAGGGGTGCCGTCGCTGCGCCAGAGCTCGCGGGCGGCCTCCCCCACCGCGGCCGAGAAGTAGAGCTTCCCTTGGTACGTCGTGAGGTTCCGCGGCGAGGATCCCGGATCGTCAGGGTAACCGGTGTCGAGATCGACGACCATGCGGGTTCCCGCCGCCGTGCCGTCGCTCACCCACAGCTCGGAGCCGCTGGCGCCGTCGGACGCGGCGAAGAAGACCCGGTTGCCGAGCGCGGCCAGGCCGGTAAAGGGGGTCAGTTGCGCCTCGCCCTCGGGCAGCAGACGCACGGTTCCCGCCGCCGTGCCGTCGGTGCGCCAAAGCTCGAACGAGCCGTTGCCGTCCACGATCTCCACAACGAAATACAGCAGGCCGCCCGCCTCGGCGAACGCCGGGATGTAGGGCGGATTGAAGGGCTCGTGATCCGGGTAAAGATCGGCGACGAGCTTCGTTCCCGCCGCCGTGCCGTCACTGACCCAGAAGGCGCCGCTGCCGTGCTCGCCATCGTAGGCGAAGAAGTAGGTCTTGCCGGACGCGGAGATGAAGCTATAGGGCCTGCTGCCGCCGGCGTTGGTGACGTTGATGTCCGCGGCGAGCCGGGTGCCCTGCGGTGTGCCGTCGGTGACCCAGGGCTCGGAGCCGTAGGCGCCGTCCCCCGCGGTGAACAGCAGGCCTCTGCCGAACGGCGTGCTCGGCAAGTTGTACTGGGAAACGCTGGACGTCGCCAGCCGGACGGTTCCCGCGGCCGTACCGTCCGTGCTCCAGAGCTGGGGAACCAGGGAGCTGTCGTCCTGCCGGACGAAGAAAGCCTTGCTTTTCCCGACCCGCCATTGGACGGGTGCGTGGAAGCACTGATCGCCGGCGCAGAGGTCACGGATCATGCGGGTGCCGGCCACCGTGCCGTCGGTGGACCAGGGCTCGAAGCCGTGCGGCCCATCCGAGCCGGTGAAGAAGGCGCGGCCGCCGACCGCCACCAGCTCCGAGGCGGCTCCCCAGCAGGCGCCGGGACAGAGGTCCTTGAGCATCCGCGTACCCTTGGGCGTGCCGTCGGTCGTCCACAGCTCGGCGCCGTGCGCTCCGTCGTCGGCGCGGAAGAGGAAGCGGTTGCCCAGCGAGAATTGCGGCAGGGGAAGATCGGGATAGTCGAGGACGTGAACGAACGCGTCGGCCTTGGGCAGGCTGGTCAGCGCCCTGGTGCCGCCCGCCGTGCCGTCGGAGGTCCACAGCTCCTGCCCCTGCTTCGGATCGGCGGCCACGAACATCAGGCGGTTGCCGAACACCGAGAAGTCGATGAAGGGCCGGGCCGTGGCGAAGCGGGCGTTGGTGAGCGCCACCGTCCCGGCAGTCGTCCCATCACTTTTCCAGAGCTCAAAGCCGCGGTTCTTCACCGGCGCGACGAAGAAGAGCGTGCGGCCCACCACGCGGAGGAAAACCGGCCCGGTGTGGGAGGCCGAGCCCGCGACGGGATCGCGCACCGCCCGCGTGCCGGCCGGCGTGCCGTCGCTCGTCCATAGCGCAGGACCGTTCCGGCCGTCGTTGGCGCGGAAGAAGAGCCGGCCGTTGAAATCCGTCAGGTCGCCGGGATTCGAGCCCTCGGGTCCAGGCCGCAGGTCCACCGCCAGATGGGTCCCCGCGAGCGTGCCGTCCGTGCGCCACAGCTCCATGCCGTGGATGCCGTCGTCGGCCGCGAAGTAGAGCACGCCCTGGCCGGCGATCCAGGCGCTCCAGGTCCCCTGGCCCGGGAAGTTGAGCCCGCCGGTGAGCCGGAAGGTGTTCACCGGCAGGCCGCCGCTCACCCACAGATCACTCTCCGACTCTGCTGAGGAGGCGGTGAAGAAATAGGACTTGCCGTTCTGCGCCACGAAGGCGGGGCCGCCGATGCAGGGTCCGGTACAGGCGTCGACCACCTGGAAAGTGCCCGCCGCGGTGCCGTCCGTGCGGTACAGCTCGCGGCCGGTCAACGAGTCGATGGCGGTGAAGAAGGCGATGCCGCCGACCGTCACGTAGGCCTCCGGTTTCGAGCCGGAGGAGGCGGGGATCAGATTGATGTCCTTGACCAGATGCGGCGTGAGCGCTGCGGCGGGGACGGCCAGCGAGATCAGCGCGAGGAGAACAGAGAGCCGGAGACGCATCGAGGAGGCTCCTTCCAAGGTGTTGGGCTATGCTATCAGAACATTGTACGGAGGGGGTAGCGGGGGCGTTGGGCTCGATTCTAGAGACCCCTATCCAAGGGGACGAGCCTGGTTGGTGTGGCGTGCGCTGCGAAGCCTCACCCCCTGTCCCCCTCTCCCTGACGGGCGAGGGGGGACGATTCACGACCGCTCTGCGCTCGTAGGGTGCGCTCTGCGCACCACAGCGGACGATGGTGATGGTGCGCACAGCGCACCCTACCTCTTCCAACCCTTCGTCATGGTCCCCCCTCGCCCGTCAGGGAGAGGGGGACAGGGGGTGAGGGCTTCGCAGGGCAAACCGCCACGCATGACATAGAATCCCCAACCCGAACGGCCTCTGCTTCCAGGAGACCCCTCCGCTATGCACATCGGCATCGGCTCCGACCACGCCGGCTACCGCTACAAGGAGGAGATCAAGCAGCTCCTCGCCGGCCTTGGCCACGAGGTGCGGGACTTCGGCACGAATTCGGAGATCTCGGTCGACTATCCGGCGTTCATCCGGCCGGTGGCCGAGGCGGTGGCGCGCGGCGAGCTGGAGCGCGGCGTCGTGCTCGGCGGCTCGGGCAACGGCGAGGCGATGGCCGCCAACCGCGTGCGCGGCGTGCGCTGCGCCGTCTGCTGGAACGAGGAATCGGCGCGCCTCGCCCGCCTGCACAACGACGCCAACATGATCTCCCTCGGGCAGCGGATGATGCCGCTGGAGACCGCCCTCGCGCTGGTACGGATCTGGCTCGATACACCGTTCGAAGGCGGCCGCCACGTCCGCCGCATCCAGATGCTCGACTCGCCGTGACTCCCTACGACGCCTTGCGCCAAGACATCGGCGCCGATCGGGTGCGGACCGGCGAGGTGCTGGCGCCCTACACCACCTTCAGGATCGGCGGACCGGCGGACCTCTTCTACGAGGCCCGCAGCGCCGGCGAGCTGGCGCGGGGCATCCTCGCCGCCCGCGCGCGCGGCGTGCCTTTCTTCCTGCTCGGCCTGGGCGCCAACATCCTGATCGGCGACCGCGGCTTCCGCGGCCTGGTGATCCGCAACCGGGCCGACGGCGTCGAGTTTTTCCCCGAGCAGAGCCGGGTGCGCGCCGAGAGCGGCACCGTGGTCTGGCCCGACCTGATCGAGGCGGCGATCGCGCACGGCCTCTCCGGTCTGGAGCATTACGTGGGCATCCCCTCGACGGTCGGCGGCGCGCTGTGGCAGAACCTCCATTTCCTCGCGCCGGCGCCGGCCCGCGAGCGGACGATGTTCATCGCCGAGGTCACGCGCGAGGCCGAGATCCTCACCGCCGAAGGCGAGCGCCGCACGGTGGACGCCGGATACTTCGAGTTCGGCTACGACACCTCGATCCTCCACCAGCGGCCGGACGTCGTGCTCACCGCGACGTTCGAGCTGGAGCCCGGGGATCCCGCGCGCATGCGGCGGATCGTGGAGGAGAACCTGGAGTGGCGCCGCGCCCGCCATCCGCCGTTGGAGAGCGAGCCGAGCGCCGGCTCCATCTTCAAGAAGATCGAGGGCATCGGCGCCGGCCGGCTGATCGACCAGTGCGGCCTCAAGGGTATGCAGATCGGCGGCGCCATGGTCACCCACCGCCACGCCAACATCTTCATCAACACGGGAGGCGGCACGGCGGCCGACGTGCGCGCGCTGATCGCGCATTGCCAGGAGGTGGTCCAGCAGAGGCTGGGATATCGCCTGGAGGTGGAGATCTCGCTCGTCGGGGAGTTCTAGCGGCGCCCCTGGCGCGGCCTGGCGGCGGGCCGCTTCGCGGCTCGGGCCGGCGCCTTCGGCCCCTTCTTCGCTGCCGCCGGCTTGACCGCCGGGCTCTTCGCTGTTTTCTCGGTCTTGCTCGGGGCCGGTTTCTTCACGGCAACCTCCCTTTGAGCGCCGGTGCCATTCCGATGCCTCGAGCCGCGGCCTGGATCACCGCCTCATACATCTCCTACTCCATCACCACCCGCCGGTTCGCCGGCAGCCCCACGAACACCTGCACCTTGCCGGGACGGCGCACCGTCAGGCGGTCCACCGTGGCGCTCTTGCCGAGGCCGAAGTGGGCGGCGAGGGCGCTCTGGGAGAGGTAGGAGGAGGCGGTCTTCACGTCGCGGATCTGGCGCTTGCCGCCGGCCTCCACCGCGAGGCGGGCGCCGATGCCGAAGCGGTTGCCGGACGGCGCGGCGAAGTCCACCTGCAGCCAGTTGCCCGAGGCGCCGGTGTTCTCGTAGACCTCGCACGGCTCGTTCATGTCGACGATGGCCACGTCGAGGTCGCCGTCGCCGTCGAGATCGCCGGTGGCGAGGCCGCGGCTGGCCCGCACGACGTCCATGCCGGTCCCCTTGTCCTCGCGGAACTTGCCGTTGCCCTGGTTGTCGAAGATCTGGTTGCGCTGGCGGTAGAGGCTGCCGGGGCGGAGCTCGGCGGTGTTGTCGTTGACGTGCCCGTTGGCGTAGACGAGGTCCAGGTCGCCGTCCTGATCGAAGTCCGCGAAGGCCACGCCGAAGCCCAGGTACATCAGCGTCGGCTCGGCGATGCCGGCCGGCGCGCGGTTGTCCACGAAGGCGCCGCCCCCCAAGTTGCGATGCAGGGCGTAGGTCTCCAGATCGAAGTTGGTGATGGCGATGTCGAGCAGGCCGTCGCCATCGTAGTCACCCATGTCGACTCCCATGCCGGCCTCCGGCTGGCCGTTCGGGCCGAACGCGGTGCTGGAGATCAGCGAGATGTCCTCGAAAGTGCCGTCGCCCTTGTTGTGGAAGAGGAACTGGGGCTTGTTGTCGTTGGCGATGAAGACGTCCTGCCAGCCGTCGTTGTCGATGTCGCCGAAGACGACGCCGAGGCCCGGCCCTACGGCGCCGCCGAAGCCTGCGGCCTGCGTGGCGTTCTCGAACGTGCCGTCCCCGCGGTTG
>DATBGJ010000165.1:0-6723 GCA_036558045.1 Thermoanaerobaculia bacterium | reverse complement strand
CGGCCGGCCTCGGCCGTGCCGGCTTCACGCCCAAGCGCGTCGCCACCGCGGCCAAGGTGCACATCGAGAAGGTGGGGGAAGGCTTCAAGATCACCCGCATCGAGCTCGACAACGAGTCCGAGGTGCCGGGCATCGACGAAGCCGCCTTCCAGGAAGCCGCCCGCAAGGCCAAGGAAGGCTGCCCCGTCTCCCAGGCCTTGGGCGGCGTCGAGATCACGCTCAACGCGCGGCTGGTGGGGTAAGCGGCGTCTTTCCCGGGAGCGCCGGCGTCCCGCCGGCCGTCCGGCTGCCGGCGAGGACGCCGGCGCTCCCAGGGTCGAAAATATAGCCGGAACTCTATTTGCCTTCTTGACATCCTTCCGCCGCGCCCGTACCCTCGCTGCTGCAACTTCAAACCGTTGAGAAGGAGAAGTTTGATGGCCTGGAAGCGTGACGATCAGCCGACCTCTTCCCATCCCGAACCCACACCCGCCACCCCGCCGCGTCCCGCGGCAACCCCCAGTCCGGCGCCCGTGAGCAGCGAGCCGCCGCGGCGCACCGAGCGCGCCACCATCGGCCCCTCGATCTTCATCAAGGGCGACCTCTCCGGCGAGGAGGACCTCGTCATCGAAGGCCGCGTCGAAGGCAAGGTGGACCTCAAGCAGAACAACGTCACCGTGGGCAAGAACGGGCGGGTGAAGGCCGACATCTTCGGGCGGATCGTGACGATCGAAGGCGAGGTGGACGGCAACGTCTTCGCGCGGGAGCAGGCCATCCTGCGCCAGTCGGGAGCGATCCGCGGCAACATCACGGCGCCGCGCGTGGTCCTGGAAGACGGCTCGCGCTTCAAGGGCAGCATCGACATGGAGCCGCCGCGGGAGACGGGGACGCCGGCGTCGGTGCGGGAATCCCATCGGGAAAACGTCCGGCCGGTGGAGCCTCCGCGCGAGCCGGTGCGGCCGCAGGAGCCGGTGCGGTCCGAGACGGCGAGCGTGAAGGCCAGCGCCTGATGGCCTGGTTTTCTTCGGCGCGCACCGCCGCCGTCCGCAAAGAGCAGACCCGGGTTCCCAGCGCCGTCGAGCCCGTCGTCCACCGGTCCCTGGCGCTCGCGGCGCTCTTCGACGAGATCCGCGGGCGCAAGGTGACCGTCCTGGACCTCGGCTCGGCCGTGGGCTCGAACGTCGAGTTCCTCTCCCATTACGGCTGCAAGCTGTACATCGAGGATCTCTACGCCGCCCTCGCCTCCCGTGTCTCCACGGGGGAGGAGGGCGACGTCGCCGGTCCGGAGTTCTTCGCCGAGTTCCTCTCGGTGCCGGAGGACACCCGCTTCGACGTCGTCCTCGCCTGGGACCTCTTCAACTACCTCCGCCGCAAGGAGCTGGCCTACTTCGGCGAGCAGCTCCGGCGCTATACCGAGCCGGGCGCCATGACCTTCGCCCTGATGTCGTACCACAAGCAGATCCCGGCGCAGCCGTTCCGCTTCAAGATCCAGGACGAGGAGCGCCTGATCTACGACCGGCGCACCGCGGCCGAGCGGCCCTCGCCGCGGTTCGTGCCGTCCGAGGTCACCGGCCTGCTCAAGGGCTTCCGCGTGGACCGCTCGTTCCTGCTCCAGCACGGGATTCAGGAGTACCTGCTGGTCAGGGAGTAGCGGTCTGCTTCTTCTCCAACTCCGCCCAGCGGGCGTAGAGGCGCTCGACCTCCCGCCGCGCCTCCTCCAGCGTCGCGCAGCGGGCGTGGAGCGCGGCTGAATCCGTGGCCACGGTGGGGTCTTCGACCGCTTGCTGCGCCTCGGACAACGCGGTTTCGGCGGCGATGATCTTCCCCTCCATCTGCTCCCATTCGAGCTTCTCCTTGTAGGTGAGCCGCTTCGCCGGCTTCGCCTCTTTGGGCGGCGGCTTGGGAGCGACGGGCTTCGCAGATGCCTGGACCGCGGGGCGGCGCGCTTCCCACTGCGGATAATCGGCGAAGTACCCGGCGTTGCCCCGGCCGTCCAGGGCGAGGACGTAGGTCGAGACGCTCTCCAGCAGATACCGGTCGTGCGTGACGAGCACGATGGCGCCCGGGAACTCCAGGAGGCTCTCTTCCAGGACCTCCAGCGTCGGGATGTCGAGATCGTTCGTCGGCTCGTCGAGCAGCAGGAGATCGGCCGGCTGGAGCATGAGGCGGGCGATGAGGATGCGCGCCTGCTCGCCGCCGGAGAGCCGCGAGACGGGAGTGTCGAGCTGCTCGGAGCGGAAGAGGAAGCGCCGGGCCCACGAGGCCACGTGCACGGGACGGCCCTGGTAGAGGACCGAATCCCCTTCCGGCGCCAGGGCCCGGCGCAGCGAGACCGAGCGGTCCAGGGTCTCCCGGCTCTGCTCGAAACGGACGGTCTTCAGCCACGCCGCGCGCTCGATCGTGCCGGCGTCCGGCTGGAGGCTGCCGTCGAGCAGCGAGAGCAGGGTCGTCTTGCCGCTGCCGTTCGGTCCGAGGAGGCCGAGCTTCGTGCCGGGCGTGAGCTTGAGGTCGAGACCGGCGACGATCCTCCGCCCGTCGAACGACTTGGCGAGGCCGCGGGCCACGAGGAGCTTCTTGGTCTTGCGGTCCGAGGCGTTGAAGTCGATGCCCGCCCGGGAGTTGGCGGCCGGGCCGGTGCGCTCCTTCAGCTCCGCGAGCTCGGCGATGAGCCGCTCGGCCTCCTGGATGCGGCTCTTCGCCTTCGTGGTGCGCGCCTTGGCGCCGCGCTTCAGCCATTCCACCTCGCGGCGCACCCGGTTGGCCAGCGAAGCCTGGTACTCGGCCTGATTGCGCAGCACCTCGTCGCGCTTCTCCAGGAAGTCGCTGTAGCTCCCGGCGGCCTGGAAGAGGCCCTCCGGATAGCGCCGGTCGAGCTCCAGCACGCGGTTGGCGACGTTCTCCAGGAACCACCGGTCGTGGCTCACCACCAGGTAGGCCAGCGGCTCCGAGCGCAGCAGCGCCTCCAGCCACAGGATGCCCTCCACGTCCAGATGGTTCGTGGGCTCGTCCATGAGCAGGACGTCGGGAGCCTTGACCAGCTCGCGCGCGATCGCTAGCCGCTTCTTCCAGCCGCCGGAGAGCACGTCCACGGGCTGGGACGGGCTCTCGAAGCCGGCCTTGCCGAGGCTGACGGCGATGCGGCCGCTCTTCTCGAAATCCTCGGCGGGATCGCCGGCCAGGGCGTCGACGAGGATCTCCTCGGCGGTACGCCCCGGAGGGAACGAGGGATCCTGGGGAACGTAGCCCAGCCGGGTCCCACGCCGAAGGGCCCGAATTCCGGCGTCCGGCTCCTCGAGCCCGGCCAGGATGCGCAGCAAAGTGGTCTTTCCCGAACCGTTCGGCCCGACGAGCCCCACGCGATCTCCCTCGAACAGGCCGAAGGAGAGGTTCTCGAACAGCGGCCGGGCGCCATACCCTTTGCCGATGGATTCGCAGCTCAGCAGGACGGCGGGCGGCATGGCCCGGGGATTATGCTGGAGGTATAGGATCAATGCACCAAGGTTCAGATGGACCCTGAGATCTTCAATGCAGGCGACGCTGACCGAATCCCATCGTCTCTCCCTCGAGCGGATCGCGGAGGCCGCCACCGTCATCGATCCGGTCTTCCTCGACTCTCCCCAGTACCTGGCGGAGCCCATCGGCCGGCAGCTCGGCTGCCGCCTCGTCGTCAAGGTCGAGACGCTGAACCCGGTACGCTCCTTCAAGGGGCGCGGTGCGGAGTATCTGGCGGCGTCGCTCGACGGGCGGCCCCACCTGGCGTGCGCGACGGCCGGCAACTTCGGCCAGGGCATGGCCTATGCCGCCCGCAAGCGCGGAATCCCGCTCACCATCTTTGCGGCTGAGAACGCGAATCCGCTGAAGGTGGAGCGCATGCGCGCCCTCGGCGCCGAAGTCCGCCTCGTCGGCAGGGATTTCGACGCCGCCCACGAGGCGGCCCGAGGCTTCGCGGCGGAGAACGGCGCGCGTCTGGTGGAAGATGGCCGCGAGCCCGCCATCGCCGAGGGCGCCGGCACCATCGGGCGGGAGCTGCTGCGCTGGCCGGAACCCTTTGACGCGATCCTGGTGCCGCTGGGCGATGGTGCCTTGCTCGCGGGTGTCGCCCGGTGGGTGAAGGCGCACCAGCCGGCTACCCGCCTGATCGGAGTCTGTGCCAGCGGGGCTCCCGCCATGGAGCGCTCATGGCGTTTCGGCGAGGTTCGGGAGCTCGGGCAAGCGGACACGATCGCGGACGGGATCGCCGTGCGCAGTCCCTTCCGGGAGGCCCTCGCCGATATCTCGGGTCTCGTGGACGACATCCTCCTCGTCGACGACCCGGTCCTCATCACGGCGATGCGGAGCGTCCACCAGGAGCTCGGCGTCGTCCTCGAGCCCGCCGGCGCGGCAGGCCTGGCGGCGCTTTGGACTCACCGCGAGAAGTTCCAGGGGCAGCTCGTCGCCACCATTCTGAGCGGCGGCAATCTCACCCTGGAGCAGATGCGGCAGTGGCTTTCTCTGTGACGCGCGGCCCGCCCATTCCTCCGAGACGCGCTAAACTCTGCCCGTCACCCTTCGTATCAGAACACCATGAGACGATCCCAGGGCGCCGTCGGGCGCCTTCACGAGTTCGTCCGGGAGTACACGGACGGCCTGAACCCGCGGGACGTGCGGCGCTTGTTCAACCGCGACGCCGCCCGCGCCTACGCCGTGCTCACCCGCGAGCACAGCGCCGAGCCGGAGCCCAAGAGGGGCCTCGGACGCTGGCTCTTCCGCGCCAGGCTCGCCTTCCTCGGCCTCTCCTACAAGCTCACGCCGCCGCGCCGGCTGCTCTTCGCCGTCTCGCTGCTGGCCTTCGTCATCGGCATGTTCAGCGACAGCGGCTTCAGCTATTCCAGCAAGGGGACGAGGGTCGTCATCCAATTCACGCCGCTGTGGTTCGGCATCAGCGTCGGCTGCCTCATCTTCCTCCTCGCCCTGGAGCTGGTGGACCGCATCCGCGTGCGCGACGAGCTGGAGGTGGCCCGCGAGCTGCAGGACGACCTGCTGCCGCACGACGTTCCCATGCTCCCCGGCTATCTCTTCGCCCACTCCTACCGCACGGCCAACGAGGTGGGAGGCGACTATTACGATCTGACCCTGCTGCCCGACGGCCGCTTCTCGCTGATGATGGGCGACGCCAGCGGCCACGGCATGGCGGCCGGCCTGGTGATGGCCATCGCCAACGCCACGCTGAAGACGGCGCTCGATCTCGATCCCAGCCCGGAGCGGGTGCTGGCCCTGCTCAACCGCACGCTCTGCCGCACCGGCACCAAGCGGACCTTCATGAGCGTCTTCTACGCCGTGCTGACGCCGCAGACCGGCGAGCTGGAGTACGTCTGCGCCGGCCATCCCTTCCCGCTGCTGCGGCGGGCGGACGGCGCCGTCGAGGAGCTCGGCTGCGGCGGCTTCCCGCTCGGCATCCGCGAGCCGCTGGAGGTCGTGCGCCGCACCGTCACCCTGGAGGCGGGGGATCTCCTCGTGCTCTACACCGACGGCCTTCCGGAAGCCGTGGACGCGCAGGGAAAAACGGCTTTCGGTTACGAGAAGATCCGCGCTGCGCTCGGGCCTGGCGGCTCGCCGCAGGACGTCCACGACGGCATCCTGCGCAGCTTCGATCGCCACGTCGGCGAAGAGCCGCTGCTCGACGACCTGACGGTGGTGGTCATCGCGCGGCTGCCGCCCTTGCCGGGCCCTCACGCTCTCCCGACGGACCGGAGCTGACTGCCCGGTTGCCAGTGGCAGTCGCAGAGAGCTTCTGCATCAACCCACGATAGAGGCTCACGGCACCGACCTTCTCGGCGAGAGTCGTGACGATAAATTGATTGAGACTGGTTCCCTCCAACTCAGCGAGCTGAGCAGCTTGACGGTGCAGGCTGCGTGGAAGTCGCAGAGCGAATCGCCCGCTGAATTGGGCGTCCGCAGTGGGAGGTGGAATCTCCTGCTTCATCTCGAGCGCAGCTTCAATCCAGGATTCCGCAGCGGTTTCCAATCGCTCGTAGGCTTCGGCGGGGTTGGCGCCCTGGGCAACACACCCAGGGAACTCAGCAATCAAAGCCGTAAAAGTGCCGCTCTCCTCATCAGGGATCAGGATCCTCGTGTACGGCTTCTTCAGAAGGTCGGACGCGTCGATGTTCGCCATAGCGGTTTACCTCACTCTAGTCCTCTCGAGATTGCAGGAGCTCCTCGTATCGATCCAGGTCGCCTTCCAGTTGATCCAGGATGCTCCTTGCTGTGAAGCGGTTGACGTCGCCCGGATGGCTTGGAATGCTTACCGGCCGCCTGTCGGGTAGCTCGTCGCTGATCCACGTGGGCTCCTTCCCTCTCTTCGCCCGCCTCCTGCCGAGGCGCCGGGCCAAGGCTTCAAGCTCAGCAGTCTTGACCCAACCCTTATTCCTGAGAGCCTCTATCTCTGACCGGAGTTTCCGGATCTTCGCGAGGCTCATCACGATATCGCCTATGATATCAGAGAAACCGCCGTAACCACCGCCTGAAGCTGAACCGCGCTCCTACGCCCGCAACCTTCGCCACCCCTCGCGGGTATCCCAACTCGGCGAGCAAGGCCTTCGTCTGTTCACCGAGCTTCGGAACTTGGGTCCCGGACCTCGGCCGCTCGCCGTCCAGCCGCGCGGGGAAGGCGAGGCGCGGCTGATCCGCGCTGCCGTCGAGGAGAGCCCGCGCCGCCACCTGCGGATGGGCGCGCGCCTCGGCGGCGGAGAGCACCGGCTCGGC
>DATBGJ010000164.1:0-4468 GCA_036558045.1 Thermoanaerobaculia bacterium | reverse complement strand
CCCAGGGCGAGGGCGAGGCGGACAAGTTTCCGCTGGCTGCGATGCATGGTCTCTCCTCCTTTGTTGGCGCTCGGTTGCGCGCTGGATAGCTTAGGCGATTCCTGGGCGCTGTGCCGAGGCCACACGGAGTGACACTAGACGCAAGCTGTTGAAAGTGAAGGGCTTGGAGTGGAGCCGACGATCGGGATTGAACCGATGACCTGCTGATTACGAATCAGCTGCTCTACCGCTGAGCTACGTCGGCTTGGTCCGGGCGGAGACGGGCTCCGGAAAGCGGAGGCGTATTGTAGGGCATCCGGGAGGGCTTGGCAACGCGGCGCCGCACGCCCCGCGTCAGCCTCAACCTGACCGAAGTCACGCGGAGGATGACAGCGGTCATCGTCAACCTGACCGCCGGTCATCCTTTACCTGACTCAAGTCATGTTCAAGGTGACCGGTGTCATCCAAAGGATGACCGGGCGTCACCTTCAACCTGACAGCGGTCATCCTGAGGATGACTCCGGTCAGGTTCAACCTGACCCGCGGTCAGGTCAAGGATGACTCAAGTCAGGTTCAAGATGACGGCGGTCATCCTTTACCTGACCGCTGTCATCCTCGACCTGACCGCTGTCATCCTCAACATGACGGCGGTCATCTTCAGGCTGACCGGGCGTCCGCGGAAGCGATCTAAGGTCAATCCCTCCCATAGTTTGCACTCTTCTGCCCGCCTGGACCGCCGCGCTCGGCCGCTTCGTTTACGCCGCGGGAGAGGCCGGCAAGGATACCGGCGCTCCCAGGCGAGAACAATCCCGCGGCACCTTCGTATCTCCAGCGGAGACTCAAGGCTCCTCGGAGGTCATGATGCCGAACTCTCTCTCTCGCGACATCGTCTACGCGGTTCGCATGCTCGTCAAGAGCCCTGTCGTCACCGTGGCCGCTCTGATCTCCCTGGCGCTCGCCATCGGGGCCAACACCCTCATCTTCAGCGCCGTCAATTCCATCCTGCTCACGCCGCTGCCCTTCGCCGATCCCGGCAGGCTCGTCCTGATCTGGGGGCACGATCGCCAGGCCGGCACCTCCCGGGACCAGGTCTCTTTCACCGACGCCGAGGACCTGCGCCGCCAGAGCCGCTCGCTGGCGGGGCTCTCCGTCTTCATGGATTGGATGCCGGTCCTCACCGGAGAGGGCGAGCCGGAGCGTATCCCCGCCATGCAGGTGGGAGACGGCTACTTCGAGATCCTGCGGGCCAGGCCGTTGCTCGGCCGCGTCTTCCGCCCGGAGGAGCAGGAGGACGGCAAGGACTACGTCGTCGTCCTCAGCCACGGTCTGTGGCAGCGGCGGTTCGGCGGCGATCCGGCGATCGTCGGCCGCAAGCTGACGCTCAACGGGCGGCCCTATACCGTGGTCGGCGTCATGGCTCCCGAGCTGCGGCCGCTTCCCTCGCCGAGCCTGATCGACCGGCCGGCGGAGCTGTACCGGCCGGTGGCGGAGCCTTACGACGACAAGCAGCGGACGTCGCGGCATCTGCGCGCCATCGCGCGCCTCGCGCCCGGCGCCACGATCGAGGGCGCTCAGACGGAGCTCTCGGCCATCGCGGCGCGGCTGGCGGCGGCGTTCCCGGACCAGGACTGGAAGCGGGACGTGCGCGTCGCCTCGCTGCAGGAGGACACCGTCGGCCCCATGCGCCCCGCTCTCGTCATCCTTCTCGGTGCGGTGGTGGCGGTGCTGCTCATCGCCTGCGCCAACATCGGCAATCTCCTGCTCGCCAGGGCGACGACGCGCGAGCGCGAGGTGGCGATCCGCACCACCGTGGGAGCCAGCCGCGGCCTCATCACGCGCCAGTTCCTCATCGAGAGCGGCCTGCTCTCGCTGACCGGCGGCGCCATCGGGACGCTGCTCGCGGTCTCGGGGCGCCGCGCCGTCGAGGCCTTCGGCGCGAGCTTCCTGCCCGCCGGCCGCGGCCTGGAGCTGGATCTCCGCGTCTTCGCTTTCACGGCGGCGCTCTCCATCGTGGCGGGCCTCGTCTTCGGAGCCGCGCCGGCGTTGCGGGCCACCCGGACCAACCTGGGCCTCGCCCTCAAGGAAGGGAGCCAGGGCTCCGGCGAAGGACCCGACCGCGGCCGCCTGCGCAACCTGCTGGTGATCGGCGAGGTCGCCATGGCCCTGGTCCTGGTGGCTTGCGCCGGCCTCCTGGTGCGCTCCATGGCGCGCCTCTACGCGGTCGATTCCGGGTTCGAGCCCGAGAACCGCCTGACGATGAACGTCTGGTTGCCATCGGCGCGGTATCCCAACGGAGCCGAACAGACCGCCTTTTACGACCGCGTCCTGGCGGAGGTCGAGGCCCTGCCTGGCGTGGTCTCGGCGGGGATGGTCAGCACTCTGCCCCTCGGCAGCTTCGACCAGGTCTCCATCGGGGTCGAAGGCTCAGGCGTCCCCGCAGGGCAGGAGCCCAATGTCGATCGCTACGTCGTGACGCCCGGCTACACCGCCGCCATGGGAATCCGCCGGGTGGCCGGCCGCGGGCTCGCGGCCACGGACCGCGAGTCCGCTCCGCCGGTCGTGGTGGTGAGCGAAACCATGGCCCGCCGGCTCTGGCCGGGCCGCAGTGCCCTCGGCGGGCGGGTACAGATTCCGGAATTCCGTCCTCGCGCGGAGTGGCCGTGGCGGACCGTGGTGGGGATCGTGAAGGACGTGAAGCAGTACGGCCTCGACCGCGAGAGCACGCCGCAGATGTATCTGCCGCAGGCGCAGGTTCCGACCAGCTACATGACCCTGGTCGTGCAGACGGCGGGAGATCCTCTCTCCCTGGCCGCGCCGGTCCGCGCCGCGATCCTGAAGCTCGACCCGGACGAGGCGGTCTTCGACGTGCGCACCATGGAAGAGGTCGTCGCCGGGTCCGTCGCCCTGCGGCGCTTCTCCATGCTCCTCCTCGGCTGCTTCGCCGGCCTCGCCCTGGTGCTCGCGGCGGTGGGAATCTATGGCGTGATGTCGTACTCGGTCGTCCAGCGGACGCGCGAGATGGGCGTGCGCATGGCCTTTGGAGCGCAGCGTGCGGACCTGCTGCTCCTGATCCTCGGCCGCGGCATGACGCTGGCGGGATTCGGCCTGGCGATCGGACTGCTCACGTCCCTGGGCGCCACCCGCTTGATGTCGTCGCTGCTCTTCCAGGTCAGCCCTCACGATCCGTCCACCCTGGCGGCGATCACGCTCCTGCTGGCGACGATGGCGTTGGCGGCCTGCTATCTCCCGGCCGCGCGGACCATGGACCTCGATCCCCTGGAGGCGCTGCGCCACGAGTAGGAGATCCGGCGTTCCGCTTTGACCGCAAGAACCGGATGGTTCCCCCTCCACCCTCCCGGCTACTCTTCGGGTCGGAAAGAGAGGAGAATCGTCATGATGACCGCGATCAAAGCCCCTGAGACGCTCGACCCTGAGACCGCCTGGACCGCCGTGCTCGCCCGCGATTCCCGGTTCGACGGCCGGTTCGTCTACGCCGTGGACTCGACGGGGGTCTACTGCCGTCCCACCTGCCCGTCGCGCCGGCCGCGGCGAGCCAATGTCCACTTCTTCGAAGCTCCCGCCGAGGCCGAAGGCGCCGGCTACCGGCCGTGCCGCCGCTGCCGGCCGCGCCAGGGAGAGGCCTCCCGGCAGGCGGAGGCCGTCCGTCGCGCCTGCGCCTTCCTCGAAGCTCATCTCGAAGACAACCCGACGCTCACCGATCTCGCCGAGGAGGTGGGCTTGAGCCCCCATCACCTGCAACGGACCTTCAAGGCCGCCACCGGGCTCTCGCCCAAGCAGTACGCCGATCGCCTGCGGGCGGCGCAGTTCAAGGCCGAGGTGCAGCGCGGCGAGTCCGTGAGCTCCGCCACCTACGGCGCCGGCTACGGCTCCAGCTCGCGCCTCTACGAGAAGGCGGACGCCAACCTCGGCATGACGCCCGGCGCGTACGCCCGCGGCGGCCGCGGCATGCACATCCGCTTCACCTTCACGGATTCCCCCTTCGGCCGCCTGCTGGTCGGCGCGACCGAGCGGGGCATCTGCGCCGTGACCCTCGGGGATGAGGACGACGCCCTGGAAGCCGAGCTGCGGCGGGAGTATCCGAGCGCCGAGATCGAGCGTGACGACGCGGCGCTCACAGACTGGCTGGCCGCCATCCTGCCGCGGCTGGAAGGCTCCGCCACGGCGCGCGACCTGCCGCTCGACCTCCAGGCCACCGCGTTCCAGTGGCGGGTCTGGCGGGCGCTGCAGGAGATCCCCTACGGCGAGACGCGCTCCTACCGCGAGATCGCGACCGCCTTGGGCAATCCGGGAGCCTCCCGGGCCGTGGCCCAGGCCTGCGCCAGCAACCGGGTGGCGCTCGTCGTCCCCTGCCATCGCGTCGTGCGCGGCGACGGCGCGGCCGGCGGCTACCGCTGGGGGGCGGAGCGGAAACGGTGGATTCTCGAACGCGAGGCGGAGGAACAGCGCCGATCCGATCGATCTTCATAAC
>DATBGJ010000163.1:0-2286 GCA_036558045.1 Thermoanaerobaculia bacterium | reverse complement strand
GAGGGGGCCAGGGGGTGAGGTCTCGAAGCCTAGGCCCCTGCGAAACCGAGATGCCCCTGAAGAGAGGAGGTTGAGGGCTTGAGCGCTCACGTCGTCAAAGCCCCCCGCTTCTTCCTCTTCAAAGCCTCTTCCCGCGTCGTCATCGTTCCCGTCGCCGAACGCATCCCGGAGCGCAGCTTCTCGCGGTAGTCGTTGATCGCCGTGCCGTCGCCGCCCTGCTCCGGCGTGGGCACGATCAACGTCTCGCCGAAGTCCACGTCGGGGAAGCGCCGCGGGCCGAAGCGCGGCTCGGCTCCCTGCGCCTTCGCCTGCAGCGCCTTGAGCACCATGTGCGGATGGATCGGTACCTGATCCACCCGCACGCCGACCGCGTCGTAAATGGCGTTGGCCACCGCGGGCATCACCGGCAGCAACGGGCCCTGGCCCACCTCCTTGGCGCCGAAGGGACCGCGCGGGTCCGGGTCCTCGATCAAATACGTCGTCACCGGCGGCATGTCCGCGAAGGTGGGGCTCTTGTACTCGAGCGCCGAGGGATGCTTGTGCACCAGGGCCGCGGAGAGATGGCGGGGCAGACGGCGGAAGGCCTGCTCTTCCATCATCACCTCGCCGAGCCCCATGTACACGCTGCCTTCGACCTGGCCGAGCACCAGCACCGGGTTCAGCGACTTGCCGACGTCGTGCGCGATCCACACGTGGAGCGGATTCCACAGGCCGGTCCCGGGATCGGCCTCCACCTCGATGACCGCCGCCGTGTAGGAGTAGGCGGGGGAGGGACCGACGCCGGCGCCGCGATAGCGTCCGGGCGAGCGCGGCGGGATGTAGCTGCCGGCGGTGGCGAGCGTGCCGAAGCGCGCCTCGGCGGCGATGACGGCTTCCTGGAAGGAGGTCCCCTTCTCCGGATCCGCGGCGTCGAAGACTCGGCGATCCGCGAAGACGAGCCGCGAGCCCGGGATCTCGAGCTGCTCGGAGACGGCGGTGGCGATCATCTCTCTCGCGCGCTCGGCGGCCTGCAGCGCGGCGTTGCCCACCATCAGCGTGACGCGCGAGGAGTAGCTGCCGAGATCGACGGGCGTGAGGTCCGTGTCCGCTACGCAGAGACGGATGTCCGCGAGCGAGACGCCGAGCACCTCGGCCACCACGGCGGCGAGGATGGAGTCGGAGCCCTGGCCGATCTCGGCCTCGCCGCAAAAGACGGCGACGCCGCCGGAGCGGTCGAGCTTCAGCATCACGCCCGATTGCGGCATGTGGTTCCAGTAGATCGGCAGGCCGGCGCCGCAGAGGTAGGAGCCGCAGGCGAGGCCGAGGCCGCGGCCCGCGGGGAGCTTCCCCCAGCGCTCGCGGAAGCCGCTGCCCTCGACCACGGCCTCGATGCAGCGGCGCAGGCCCATGGAGCCGATGCGCAGCCAGTTGGCCGTGACCGTCTCCGGCTCGGCGAGCATGCCGAGCCGCAGGTCGGCGGGATTGCGGCCGAGCTTGACCGCGATCTTGTCGAGGTGGACCTCGAAACCGAAGCGGGGCTGCGGCGTGCCGTGGCCGCGCTTGGGTCCGCAGGGGGGCTTGTTGGTGAACGTCCGCACGCCCTGGAACTCGTACGCCGGCAGTTTGTAGGTCACCGTCTGCAGGGCGCCGGTGTAGTACGTCGAGGCCACGCCGTAGCTGCCATAGGCGCCGCCGTCGAGCGCCGTGCGCAGGCGCTGGGCCGTAATCACTGCGCCGTTGCCGTCCCGCTTGACGCCAGTCCTCACCTCCATCAGCACGGGATGGCGGCCGCGATGGCAGTAGAAGACCTCCTCGCGGTTGAGGGTGATCTTGGCCGGCCGGCCGAGCTTGAGGGCCATCTTCGCCGCCACGATCTCGTGATTGAACGGATCGCTCTTGCCGCCGAAGCCGCCGCCGTTCGAGCAGGCGACGACGCGGATGCGCGACGCCGGCAGCTCCAGCACCTTGGCGAGGGCGCGGTGCACGTAGTGCGGCGTCTGCGTCGCGGAGTAGAGGGTCACGCGGTCGTCGTCCTCGGGCACGGCCACCGCCGAATGCTGCTCCATAGGCAGGTGCGTGTTGCCCTCGTAGAAGAAGACGTCCTCGAAGATCTCGTCCGCTTCGGCGAAACCCTTCTCGACGTCACCGAAGGTCATGGAAACTACCTTGTGGACGTTGCCGTGGTCGCCGTATTCGTGGATGCGCGGCTCCGGGGTGGCGAGCGCCTCTTCGATGGACGAGATGGTGGGCAGAGGCTCGTACTCGACTTTGACGCGCAGCGCCGCCTCGTACGCCGCGTCCTCGGTG
>DATBGJ010000162.1:0-4829 GCA_036558045.1 Thermoanaerobaculia bacterium | reverse complement strand
GCTCCCGTGCTGCCCTCGTTCGGGCCGTTCGCGGTGCCGCCGTCGCGGGAGATCGTGGCCTGCTCGGACCTCGACGGCGAGCGCTTCGTCCTCGTGGCGCGGGTGTACCCGGGGCTGGCGGCCGTGGCGCGGCTCGCGGGGCGGGTGGCCGGCAATCCCTGGCTGGAGGGCGGCGAGGTCCGGGAGACCCGGGGCCGCCGCACTGAGGTCGAGGAGCGGCTGCTGCGGGTGGCCTGGCGCGACGGGCTGTGGGTGGTGTGGTCCGGCTCGGAGCCGAGGCTCCCGGCGCCGGCGGAAGGCGCGCCGGCCGCCTCTCCCCCGAGCCTGGGAATCCTCCACCTGGAGCGCGACGTCTCCGACTTCCCCGCCGGCGACTACGTCCTGCAGCGGAAGGGAGGCGACCTCCAGGTGACCCTCGACGGCGGCGGCCCGGCGCCCGAGCCGCCGGTCGCCACGCTCGACGGCGCGCCGGTGCTGCTGGCCGCGGCCGGGCCGGCCTGGCCCGCCGACTCGCCATCGCCGCTGCCGCCGGTGGCGATGGCGCTCTTCGAGGCACAACCAGGAGGGCTGAAGCTCGGGCCGCTGGGGGCCCTGCCCGGCGTGGCGGTCTTCAACGCGCCCGGCAGCCGGCGCTGGGGCCTGCCGGCGCGGGGCTTGGCGGGCATGCTGGCGAAGAACCTGCCGCGGGGGAATGCGGCCGGATGGAACGTTGTTGCCCTGGACGCCGCGAGCCTCGAGCGCGCGGAGGCCCTGGCGCCGGAGATCTCGGCGCTCGTGCCGCCGGCCGGGGACGGCGCGGGCGGCCGCATGGTGCTGGGCCTCTGGCTGCGTCCGCGTCCCGCCCTCGACCTGGTCACCCGGCTGCGCAATGCCTTCGAGAAGGTCCCCCTGGTCGAGCGCCGCCAGGTGCAGGCCTGGCGGGACTGGGAGACGCTGCTCGGTCCGCTCGCCACGTGCGAGCGGGTCTCCCTGGCGGCGACCCGCTCGCCTTCCGCCTTCCTCCTCCGCCTCGCCGGCTGCGATTGACAGGGGAGGGGGAATCCCTTAGCCTTCGCGGTTGCCCCGGTTGGGAGGTCGTCAGTATGAGAGTGTGGCTGGATCAGGTTCGCGAAGAACCTTTCAACTGGGACGAAACGCAGAGCGTTTCTCCGGAGGCCCTGGACCGCCCGGAGCTGCTGGACCTCGGTCCGGTGGCGTGGCGGGGCCAGGTGGTGTACGCCGACCCGGGATATTTCCTGCGGGCGCGGCTCTCCTACGAGCAGACCCTGAGCTGCAACCGGTGCCTGAAGCCGATCGTCGAGCGCGCTGAGTCCGACGTCGAGCTGATGATCGAGGTGGAGCGCCATCCCGAAGCGGGAAGCGAGCACGCGCTGCACGAGCGGGACCTGGGAATCCTCTACGTCGAGGACGAGCATCTCGACCTGGATCCCATCCTCCTCGAGCAGCTTCAGCTCAACATCCCGATGAAGCCGCTCTGCCGCGACGACTGCCAGGGGCTCTGCCCAATCTGCGGCGCCGACCGCAACGCCGGTGCCTGCTCCTGCGAGGAGTCCAGCGTGGACCCTCGCTGGGAGGCCTTGGCCGCCCTGAAGAGCCGGCTCGAAGAGCGAGACTGACTTTGAGATTCTGAAGAGGCTACGACCATGCCCAATCCGAAACGACGCCACTCCAAGGCCCGCCGCGACAAGCGCCGGTCCCACGACGCGCTGGCGCGTCCCGCCACCTCGACCTGTCCCAATTGCGGCGAGGCGAAGCTGCCGCACCGCGCTTGCCCCAAATGCGGGCAATACCGCGGCCGCCAGGTGATCGAGGGTAAAGACAACCTGTAATCCCGCATTCCCCGAACCCCTCTCGGGATCCAAAACGTGCCGATCGCCGTTGACGCCATGGGTGGGGACCTTGCGCCGCAGAGCGCGGTGGAGGGTGCCTTCCGTGCCGCCGCGGAGGACGGCTGCTCGGTGCTGCTGGTGGGGGACCGCGCGCGCGTCGAGCCCGAGCTGCGCCGGCTCGGCGACGCGAACGGCCGCATCGAGATCGTCCACGCCGACGAGGTGGTGGCCATGGACGAGCCGGCGATCACGCCCATCCGCAAGAAACGGCGCTCCTCGCTGCGGCTGTGCGCCGAGCTGGTCAAGGACGGCCGCGCCCAGGCCATGGTCACCGCCGGCAACACCGGCGCCACCATGGCCGTTGCCAAGATGGTGATCGGCACGGTGGCCGGCGTGGACCGGCCGGCTCTCGCGGCCGTGCTGCCGAACCCCAGCGGCCGCACCGTCCTCCTCGACGTCGGGGCCAACGTGGACAGCAAGCCCACCCACCTCCGCGAGTTCGCCGTCATGGGGCATTTCTATGCCCAGGAGGTGCTCGGCACCCCGGCGCCGCGCATCGGCCTGATGTCGGTCGGCGAGGAGGAGGGCAAGGGGACGGACCTGACGCGCGAGGCCTACAAGCTGCTCAAGACCACCGGCCTCAATTTCATCGGCAACGTCGAGGGGCGCGACGTCTTCAACGGCAAGGCGGACGTCATCGTCTGCGACGGCTTCGTGGGCAACGCCGTGCTGAAGAGCGCCGAGGCCCTCGCCGAGTTCATCCGCCGCATGCTGCGCGAGGAGATCGCCGGCGCGCCGGGCGGCAAGCTCGGCTACCTGCTCGCCAAGGGCGCCTTCGAGCGCTTCCGCCAGCGCACGGACTACACGGAGTACGGGGCCGCGCCGCTGCTCGGCGTCAACGGCGGCTGCTTCATCGGCCACGGCCGTTCGAACGCCCGCGCCCTGCACAACGCCATCCGCCGGGCGGTCGAGTTCTCGAACGCCCGGCTCGACCGCAAGATCCGCGACAAGATCGCCGAGCTGCAGCGCCAGGAGGAGCGGCACCTGGCCGGCCGGCAGGGAGCCGAAGCCGGATGAGTCTCGCAGACAGGAGGATCGCTTTCGTCTTTCCCGGCCAGGGCTCGCAGAAGGTGGGGATGGGACGCGTCTGGGCGGACGCCAGCGCCGCGGCCCGGGGGACCTTCGAGGAGGCCGACGACGCCCTCGGGTTTTCGCTCTCAAGGCTGTGCTGGGAGGGACCGGAGGAGGAGCTGAACCTGACGGCGAACACGCAGCCGGCCCTGGTGGCCGCCGCGATCGCCGTCCACCGCGCGCTGGGCGAGCTGGCGCCCGAGCTGCGGCCGGTGGCCGTGGGTGGCCACAGCCTCGGCGAGTACTCGGCCCTGGTGGCGGCGGAAGCGCTCGGCTTCGCCGACGCGCTCCGCCTGGTGCGCCGGCGCGGCCAGCTCATGCAGGAGGCGGTGCCGGTGGGCGTTGGGGCCATGGCGGCGATCATCGGCTTGGACGCCGAGGCCATCGCCGGCATCGCCGCGGACGCCGCTCAGGGCGAGGTCTGCGCCGTCGCCAACTACAACGGTCCGGGGCAGACGGTGATCGCCGGCCACAAGAGCGCCGTGGACCGCGCCGTCGTCCTGGCCAAGGAGCGGGGAGCCCGCAAGGCCACTCTGCTCGCCGTCTCGGCGCCCTTCCATTCGCCGCTGATGCGCCCGGCCCGCGAGGGCATGGCGCCCCTGCTCGCGGCCACCGAATTCCGCGATCCTCAGGTGCCGGTGGTCACCAACGTCGACGCCGCGCCGGCGACGACCGGCGAGGCGGCGCGCGACGCGCTGGTGCGGCAGATCGACAGCCCGGTGCGCTGGATGGAGTCCGTGCTGCTAATGGAGAAGGATCTCGGGGTGGAGGTCTTCATGGAGGTGGGCCCGGGCAACGTGCTCTCCGGGCTCAACCGGCGCATCGTGCAACAAGGGGCGCGGGCGACGGCGGTTTCGGATCCGGCGCACCTGCGGCAGTTGCTGGAGGAAACGGAGGAGGGTTGATGTTCAAGCTGGACAATAAAACCGCGCTGGTGACCGGCGCTTCGCAGGGGATCGGCGAGGCCGTGGCGAAGGTGCTGGCCGCGCAGGGGGCCCGGGTCATCCTGGCGGCGCGCAACGAGGAGAAGCTCAAGCATCTCGCCGAGCACATCGACGCCGCGGGCGGCTGCGCCCGGCCGCTGGCGCTCGACGTGACGCAGCCCGAGACCTTCGCCGAGCGCCTGAAGAGCCTGCCCGAGGACTACGCGGCGATCGACATCCTGGTCAACAACGCCGGGGTCACCGCCGACAACCTCCTAGTCCGCATGTCGCTCGAGGATTGGGAGCGCGTGCTGCGGACGAACCTGACCGGCGCTTTCGCCCTCACCAAGGAGGTGGTGCGGGGGATGATCAAGCGCCGCTGGGGGCGGGTGATCAACGTCTCCTCGGTGGTGGGCATGATGGGCAACGCCGGGCAGGCGAACTATGCGGCGTCCAAGGCCGGGCTCATCGGCTTCAGCAAGTCGCTGGCGCGCGAGGTGGGGAGCCGCAACATCACCGTCAACGTGGTGGCCCCCGGGCTCATCCAGACGGCGATGACGGAGAAGCTCCCCGAGGCCGCCCGCGAGGAGCTGACCTCGGCGATCGTCTTGAAGCGCCTGGGCACGGTAGACGACATCGCCATGGCGGTGCTTTTCCTGGCCAGCGAGGAGGGGGGGTACGTCACGGGGCATACGCTGAACGTATCGGGAGGTCTCTATATCTGAAGGCTGTCCTCTAATGGACTCGCAGCAGACACTTATGCTAGAACCCTGCATCGTGCGCGGGCGCGCCCCGGCCGATCAAGCTCAAGGAGGGACAATCGATGGCGGTTCAGGAAAAGGTCAAGAGCATCATCGTCGAGCAGCTCGGGGTCGATGAAGAGGAGGTCACCCTGGACGCCAGCTTCACCGAGGACCTGGGGGCGGACTCGCTCGACATCGTGGAG
>DATBGJ010000161.1:0-7198 GCA_036558045.1 Thermoanaerobaculia bacterium | reverse complement strand
ACCACAGAAGATGAAGGAACCCAAGAGACAGCAAGGACTGCAAGGACAGGTGCCGTGCGGGTGAGCCCTTCTTGTCCTTGGTGTCCCTGCTGTCCTTGCCGTCCTTTTTTCGGAGCGGGGCCTACCGCCGCCCGGCCGCCGTCGCGCCGTCGCCGGTCTTGGCGAAGCCGGTGACGATGTAGGTGCCGGAGCGCTGGTCCTTCTTCAGCTTGATGATGTTCTTGCGCTCGGCGTCCTCCAGCAGCTCGGAGAAGGTGCTGTAACCGTAGTAGCCCTCGTTGAAGGAGGGCTTCTTGCGCTGCATCGTCTGCTTGATCATCGAGCCCCAGAGCACGTCCTTGTTCTCGCGGATGAGCGCCTGGATCGACTCGATCATCAGGCTGAAGGCCTCGGCTGTCTTCTTGTTGAGGCCGTCGAGCTTGGGACCCTTCTGGGCGTCGCGCCAGACGTCTTCGTAGTAGATGAACTCGTCGCAGTTGTCGACCAGCAGGTTCGACGACGAGTTCTTGACCCCGATGCCGATGACGTACTTGTTGTTCTCCTTGAGCTTGGAGACCAGCGGCGAGAAGTCGCTGTCGCCGGAGAGGATGACGAAGGTGTCGAGGTGCTCCTTCGCGTAGGAGAGGTCCATCGCGTCGACGACCATCTTGATGTCGGCGCTGTTCTTGCCCGAGTAGAACTTCTGCGGGATGTCGATCAGCTCGATGGCGGCCTCGTGGAAGGGACGCTTGTAATCCGAATAGCGCTCCCAGTCGGCGTAGGCCTTCTTGACGATGATCTTGCCCTTCTCCAGCAGGCGCTCGAGGACGAGGCTGATCTCGAACTTGCCGATGTCGGAGTCGCGCACGCCGAGGGCGATGTTCTCGAAGTCGCAGAACAGGGCGATCTTGCGCTCGTCGCTCGCCGACCGCTGCCGGTCGGGGATGGAGATGACGATCTCCCGGGACATCTGTTCGGCTTCGGCCGGCGGGATGACGTAGCTGTCGCCGCCGCGGGCCACGCGGTATTGCGGCGCGGCGACCGGAGCGAGCCGCCGCGGCGCCGCCGGGGCGGGCTCCTCGTGCACGGGCTCCTCCTCGTCCTCCTCCTCTTCCGCCGGAGTCGCCGCAGCGGCGGTCTTGCCGTTGCGCTTCTTGCCGCCGCGCCGGCCGCGCGAGCGCCGCCGTCGCGCTTCCGTCTTGCTTTCTCCTTCTTTCTCCTCCGGGTCGGCCTGGGAGGCTTCCATCTCCTCCGGCTCCTCGGCGCCGTCCTCCTCGTCGAAGGGCTCGTCGTCGAAAGGGATCTCCTCGGCCGGCAGGGGCATGGGCGTGGGGAGGACGCTCGCGGATTCGGCGAACACGGGAGCGGAAGGCGGGGGGGCGGGCTCGACGTGCCACTCGGGCTGGACGACCGCGTCGGCGGGTCCTTCGCCCGGCGGCTCTACAGGGATCGGGGGGGCGGCTTCGGCAGGATTCTCTGTCTCCTGGACGTCGGATTTCGGCTGCTCTCGGTTCTCTTCTTCCATGCCCTCAGCCGTAGGGCGCATCCACCATGGACTCAAAGTTCACTCCTTCTCGCGGGGCCTTCGAGGCCCGGCGCGGTAGATCGGTCTTTGGATCAAATCAGGCACGCTTCGTAGCGGGCGGATCGAGCGGCAACAGACCGGGGTTGAGGCTCGGGCCACAGCGGCGGGAGGGGGACCGAAGGCCGGAGATGGATTCTAGCACACCCCTCAATCCAAATCGAACGGCCGCACCGGCGGCCCCTCGTCCGGCTCTTCTTCGGCGCGGCGCATGGCTTCCCGGAACTTCTCTTCCAGGAGACGGTCGCGGTCCTTGAGGGCCGCCCGCTCGCGCTCGAAGATGTCCTCGGCCCGGGACTTCTCCTCGTCCAGGCCCTTGAGGAGGGCGTCGAAGTCCTTGCCGCCGGCGGGCGGCTGCTTGGGCTTGCGGTGGGAGAGGACCTGGCCGGTCGCCGCGTCGATCACCAGGTCGGAGCCGCACTCGGGGCAGAGGACTTTCAGCTTGCGGTTCTCGTCGGCCATGGCCCCATTGTAGCCAGTTCTGCTAAGTTACGCGCCATGTCCGCCGGCGAACACCAGCCCAGCCGCGACGCAGCCTGGAACCTGCTCTGCCGCTACACGGAAAAAGAAGGGTTGCGCAAGCACGCCCTGGCCGTCGAGGCGGCCATGCGCTACTACGCCCGCCTCCTCGGCGAGGACGAAGAGCTGTGGGGCCTCACCGGACTGCTCCACGACTTCGACTACGAGCGCTGGCCCGACGCGGAGAACCACCCCTACCGGGGCAACGAGATCCTCGCCGCCGAGGGCTACCCCGAGGCGATGCGCACGGCGATCATGGGGCACGCGCCCTACACCGGCGTGCCGCGGCAGACGCGGCTCGCGCAGGCCCTCTACGCCTGCGACGAGCTCGCCGGCTTCGTCGTCGCCGTGGCCCTCATCAAGCCGAGCAAGTCGCTCGCCGACGTGGACCTCGCCGCGGTCAAGAAGCGCCTCAAGGAGAAGGCCTTCGCCCGCGGCGTCCACCGCGAGGACGTCTACAGCGGCGCCGAGGAGATCGGCCTGCCGCTCGACGAGCACATCGAGAACGTCATCAAGGCGTTGCAGGCGGCGTCGGGCCCACTGGGGTTGTAGACCTACCCTAAACGGAATTCCCGTATCTCGCCGTCGGCGAGCTCGATGACCACGTTGCCGCCGCCGGCCGAGCGCACCTCGCCCGCGCCATAGATCGGCAGCGTCACGCGGTCGCCGGGCTGCAAGGTCGCTGGATCGCGGTCGCCGGCGAGAGGCGGCAGCACCGCGGCGCCGTTGGGCGGGCGCACCGGCAGCTCGGCCGGCGGCGGCGCCGCCAGCTCGTCGATAGGCCGCGAGCAGTTGTCGCAATGGCCGCAGCGCTCCGCCGCGAGCTCCTCGCCGAAGTAGTCGAGGACGGCCTTCCACCGGCAGAGCGCCGTCTGCGCGTAGAGCACCATGCGGCGTAGCCGCTCGCGATCGGCTTCCGCCCGCTTCTCGTAGCGCTCGGCCAACGCGTCCAGCTCCTCTCGCGCCAGGCCGCTCCGCAGCCGCCGGTACTGCCCGGGGGAGGGCTCGTCCACGATCTCCAGCTCCTTCATCGTCGCCAGCACGACTTTGACCTTGGCCTGCGCGACGCCGGCGGTCCGCTTCTGCACCTCGCCGGCGGCGAGCTCCTGGCGGCCGGCGCCGAGGCGCTCCAGGGCTTTGTAGACGCCGAGGAAGTGGTCCCGCTTCGGATACCGCCCGTTGAGGAAGAAGACCTGCGTGTTGCGGTCTTCCGGCAGGTAGAGGAGGACGCAGCGGGCGGGCTCGCCGTCGCGGCCGGCGCGGCCCGCCTCCTGGTAGTAGGACTCCAGCGAGCCCGGCAGGTTGTAATGGATGACGAAGCGGATGTCCGGCTTGTCGATGCCCATGCCGAAGGCGTTGGTGGCGACGATCACCTGGATCTCGCCGGCCATGAAGCGGTCCTGGTTGCGCTTGCGCTCGCGGGCTCTCAGGCGCCCGTGGTAGCGGGCCACCTTGAAGCCGAGGCTCTCCAGGTGCTCGGTGACCGCCTCGCAGTCCCGGATCGTCGAGACGTAGACGATGCCCGTCCCCGGCATCTCGCCGAGCAGCCGGGCCAGGGCTCCCCGCTTCGTCTCCTCGTCGCGCACCGGGATCACCTCCAGGCGGAGGTTCTCGCGGTAGACGCCGACGTCGACGACCTCCATCTCCTCGCGGCCGAGCTGCCGGCGGACGTCGTCCACCACCTCGGGCGTCGCGGTGGCGGTGAGCGCCAGGACGGGAGGATCGCCCAGCGCCGCGATCACCTCGCGCAGGTGGAGGTAGGCGGGCCGGAAATCGTGCCCCCACTGCGAGATGCAGTGCGCCTCGTCGATCACGAAGACGTCGATCTCGTTCTTGCGCAGCGTCGCCAGGAACTCCGGCTGGGTCACCCGCTCGGGAGTGACGAAGACGAACTCCCGCTGCTCCTGGCGGATCTCCTCAAGCACGGCGGTCTCCTCGCTCGCCGTCAGCGTGCTGTTGACCTGGACGGCGTCGATCCCCAGCTCCTCGAGCTTGTCCACCTGGTCCTTCATCAGCGAGATCAGCGGCGAGACGACGACCGTCGTGCCGGGCAGCTCCGCGCCGGGGAGCTGGTAGCAGAGCGACTTACCGGCTCCCGTGGGCATGATGGCGAGGGTGTCGCGGCCGGCGAGGACCGAGCGGATCACCTCCGCCTGCCCTTCCCGCAGCTCGCGGAAGCCGAAGGTGCGGCGCAGCGTGCGGTGGAGCGAAGAGAGCGGGAGGGTTTCGGTCATGGCGGCCATTCCTGAACGGCGGAACGCGGAGCAATCGGCGTGCCGCGGTGAGGGAAAAACAGCGCGCTCTTCGTCTACGTATAGAGATCGGGAATCGGGAGGCGCGGGCTCCGGTTGACGGAAGGGCGAGGCGGGAGCTACACTCTCGTTCTACAAAATAGTCAAAGGGGTATCGGTAGGAGTTGCACTACCCCCCTGCGAGAAGGGCTGATGCGGGGCGGGTGCAACGGTAAGACTTGCTTTTCTTTTTCGAGGTGGATGATGTTGACTTTTGTGACGACGCTGATGGTGGGAGCCGTAGCCGGATTTGCAATGGAGCAGCAGTGGGGTTCGAGCCTCCTGCGCTGGAGCCGGGTCCAGCGCATGCGCATGCGCGTCGCCCGCCGCCAGGGAGCCAATCCGTGGCGGGTCTGGTTCGACGACGAGGAGTAGATCAAGCCCCTCTCCTTTAGGAGAGGGTTGGGGTGAGGTCGAGCGGGTATCCCGGTGCCTACGGGAGCTTGTAGGCCTCCCGCGAGGGCTTGAGCGGGCGGATGAGCCAGTAGGGCCGGCGGGTGCCGTCCGGGGAATGGCGGGTCGCCGGGCGGCTGCGGGCGAGCCACTCCTCGAAGATCCGCCGCGACGCCGCGGTATCCACTTCAATATCGCCGTAACGGTCGCCGGGCGCGGCTTTGGTGACGCGCACGGCCTGATGCCAGCAGTGCATGCCGGAGACCGGATCGGGGTGGACCGGGAAGGTCAGGTTCTGATGCACGCCCACGTCGGTCCACCACAGCCGCGACGTGTCGGCGTCGCTGGAGGCATAGGGCGCGAGGCCCCGCTCGCGGCGCAAGGTCCAGCGGCTGCCGGCTTGCTCCAGGCCGACGGTGGCCATGTGCTGGCGCTGCCCCTCGCCGGCGGCGAGCTTCCACCGTCCCATGTGATGGCTGCAGGCCACCACCCCCGGCCGGATCCCTTCCGTCACCCAGGCCTTGACCACGAAGTGCCCGATCTCCGTCTCCACCCGCACCAGGTCGCCGGTGCCGACGCCGAAGCGCGCCGCGTCCTTGGGGTGAAGCCAGAGCGGGTTGGTGTGGGCGATCTCGTCCAGCCACTTGGCGTTGGCGCTGCGGGTGTGGATGTGGACCGGCAGCCGGAAGGTGGAGATGAGGCACATGCGGTCGGGGCCGAGGCTCGCGGGGTGGACGTGGCTGCGGATATAGGCCGGTAGCGCGGCTTCGGCCCAGCCCCAGCGGGCGAGGGTCGGGGAGTAGAACTCCAGCCGGCCGCTGGGGGTGGGAAAGCCCTGCAGCACCCGGTCGCCCTGGCGCACGCCCGCCGGCCGGCGTCCGTCGGCGTCGGGATCGGGAGCGCCCATCGGCACGACGTTCGGAGACGGGGGCTTCGGGGCCCGGGTGTAGACGCGGCCGTAGCGGTCCTCGGCGGCATCGACGAGCTCCTCCGGCGGCACCTCGCGCTCGAACACCGGCCCCAGGTCGCGGCTGATCTCGAAGGCGCCGTAGCGGCGCATGAAGGCGAGCGGCGTCAGGCCCTCGGCCGCCGCCCGCTCCGGCAGCCCGGGGACGGAGTGCTCGAAGATCCAGCCGTAGTACTCGTCGACGGTCAGGCGCTCGCCCGGCCGCTGCTTCGACTCGGCGAAGGCGCGGATGCCGAGGCTGCCGTCGGGATCGATGCGCCAGGTGAGCTCCAGCCAGAACTCGTTCTCCTCCCAGACCTCGCCCGGATTGGCGGCGCGGCTGTCGGCGACCGTCTCGCCCAGCCGTTCGCGCGCCGCGCGCAGCACCGGCTGGCGGAAGCCGAGCCACTGCGAGTCATGGGTCTCGTAGGAGTGCAGGTCGTGCCGCTCGGACCCATGCCCCATGGGCAGAACGTAGTCGGCGAAGTAAGCGGTCTCGTTCCACGTCGGCGTGAGCGCCGCGTAGCAGCCGACCCGCGACTCGTCGCGCAGCATCTCGATCCAGGAGAAGCCGTCGGGATTGGTCCACACCGGGTTGTAGACGCGGGTGAAGTAGACGTCCAGGCGGCCGCGCCCCTGGCGCAGGAGGTGCGGCAGCAGGAAGGACAGCTCGTACATGCTGAGCGGATACTCGGCCGGCCAGGTGAGGTCGTTCCAGTGCTCCGGGTGGCGCGGCAGGTAGATGGGCTTGGGCACGAACTTGTTCCAGGCGTTGGGATAGGTGCCGCCCTCGGTGGCCACCGCGCCGAGCAGCGCGTTGAGCAGGAAGAGCGTGCGCGCCACCTGCCAGCCGCCGAGGTTGCCGGCGGCGGCGCTGCGCCAGGTATGCGTCGCCAGGCGCGTGCCGGCGCCCGCCACCAGCTCCGCCACCTGCGCCAGCACCGCCGCCTCCACCCCCGATTCGGCGGCGGCGAAGTCGAAGGTGTAGTCGGCGTAGAGGGTGGAGAGCACCGCCTCGAAGCTCTCGAAGGTGGGGGCCAGCTCCGGATGCTCCGCCTCCAGGAATTCCTGCCAGTTCCACCACCGGCGCACGAACTCGCGGTCGTAGCGGCGGGTCTGGATCAGGTGGTTGGCGACGGCGAGGAAGATCGCCGCCTCCGAGCCCGGGATCGGCGCCACCCAGAGGTCGGCGTGGGTGGCGGTGTTGGAGAGGCGGGTGTCGAAGACGACGAGCTTGGCGCCGCCGGCCTTCCCCTCCATGATGCGCTGGGCGTGCGGGTTGAAGTAATGGCCCGTCTCCAGGTGCGAGGAGACCAGCAGGATGACCTTGGCGCGGGCGTGGTCGGGGCTGGGCCGGTCGATGCCGCACCAGAATTCGTAGCCGGCGCGGGCGCCCGAGGAACAGATGTTGGTGTGGGAGTTGTGGCCGTCCACGCCCCAGGCGGCGAGGATCCGCTCGGTGAAGCCGTCCTCTCCCGGCCGGCCGAC
>DATBGJ010000160.1:0-6618 GCA_036558045.1 Thermoanaerobaculia bacterium | reverse complement strand
GTTGAAGGGCATCCTGAAGGAGCTCAAGGAGAGCCGCGAGCTGATCGTCTTCATCGACGAGATCCACTCGCTGATCGGCGCCGGCTCGGCCGAGGGCTCGCTCGACGCCGCCAACATCCTCAAGCCGGCGCTCTCGCGCGGCGAGATCTCGTGCATCGGCGCCACCACCCTCAAGGAGTACCGCAAATACATCGAGAAGGACCGCTCGCTGCTGCGCCGCTTCCAGGCCATCCAGGTCAATCCGCCGACGCCGGAGCAGACGCAGGAGATCCTCGAGGGGGTGAAGGACCGCTACGAGTCGTTCCACAAGGTGCGCTACCGCCCCGAGGCGCTGCGCACGGCGATCTACCAGTCGAGCCGCTACATCCCGGACCGCCACCTGCCCGACAAGGCGATCGACGTCATCGACGAGGCGGGGGCGCGGGTCAAGCTCCGCCGCGTGCGCGACACCCAGAACCTGCGCCGGCTGGAGCAGGAGATCCGCCAGGTGGTCAAGGAGATGAAGGTGGCGATCTCCGACAAGGACTTCGAGCGCGCCGTCTACCTGCGCGAGCGGGAGATCGAGCTGCGCGAGGACCTGGAGCGGATGAGCGTCGCGACCGACGAGACCGGCACCCTGGAGGTGACCCGGCACGACATCGAGGAGGTCATCTCCTCGTGGACCGGCATCCCGGTGGCGGCGCTGCAGAGCGAGGAGGCCGAGCGGCTGCTGAAGATGGAGGAGATCCTGAAGCGGCGCGTGGTGGGCCAGGACCGCTCGATCAACGCCATCAGCCGGGCGATCCGGCGCTCCCGGCTCGGCGTCTCCAACCCGCAGCGGCCGGTGGGCTCGTTCATCTTCCTCGGCCCCTCGGGCGTCGGCAAGACCGAGGTGGCCCGCCAGCTCTCGGAGTTCCTCTTCGGCAGCCAGCGCGCCCTGGTGCGCTTCGACATGAGCGAGTACATGGAGAAGCACGCGGTCTCCAAGCTCATCGGCTCGCCTCCCGGCTACGTCGGCCACGAGGAGGGCGGCCAGCTCACCGAGCGCGTGCGGCGCCAGCCTTACTCGCTGATCCTCTTCGACGAGATCGAGAAGGCGCATCCGGACGTCGCCAACCTGCTGCTGCAGATCCTGGAGGACGGCCAGCTCACCGACGCCTACGGCAACCAGGTGGACTTCCGCAACACCCTGGTGCTGATGACCTCCAACATCGGCAGCAAGCTGGTGCTGCGCGGCGGCCGCATGGGCTTCGGCGAGGGCAGCGAGGAGGCGAGCTTTGCGCGCATCGAGGAGGAGATCCTGGCCGAGCTGCGGCGCACCTTCAGCCCGGAGTTCATCAACCGCATCGACGAGGTCATCGTGTTCAACCCTCTCGGCGAGCGGGAGCTGCGCTCGATCGTGGACATTCTGCTCGAGGATGTGAACAATACCCTCGCCGAGCGGAGCCTCCGGCTGGAGGTCTCGGATCCGGCCAAGGAGTGGCTCCTGGCCAAGGCGGGCGTCGAGCCCGCCACCGGAGCGCGCCCCTTGCGGCGGACGATCCAGCGCCACATCCAGGATGCGGTGTCGGAGATCCTGATCAACCAGCATGGAGAGGTGATCGATCGTATCGACGTGGATCTGGAGGGCGGTGAGCTGACGTTCCAGGCCGGCGCCCAGGAGATCGTCATTCCCAGGCGCTGATCCGCCGGCCGGCGGCTCGGCTCCCCGCAAAGGTGGGCGTTTTTCCCGCGGCGGCCCTGCCGCCGCGGTCAGGAAAGGACGAGACGATGCCCGATCTCATCGTGGGCCGGCGCGGATCGCGCCGCTGGAAGATCACGCGCTGCCTGGTGGCGGCGCTGCTCCTTCCGCTGGTGCTCTCCGGAGGTATCCCCGCCCGCGCCCAGGAGTCCGTCAACGGCCGCACCATCGAGTCCATCGAGTTCAAGGGCCTGAAGGCGCTCTCCGAGGAGACGCTGCGCTACTACCTCGGCCTCGAGCCGGGCAAGCCGCTGGACGAGGAAGCCCTCAACCGCAACGTCAAGCAGCTCTGGGACCGCAACCTGGTGGACGACGTCGCGGTGGAGAGCGTCCCCACGCCGGCGGGCGTCAAGCTGGTGATCACCGTCGCCGAGCGTCCCGTCCTGCGCTCGATCGAGTACGAGGGCCTGAAGCGCATCTCGAAGACCGACCTGCAGGACAAGATGACGACCCAGCGCATCCGCATCCACGAGGGCGAGCCGCTGTCGCTGGGCGAGCTGCAGCGGGTGAAGACCCTGATCGAGGAGATGTACGGCGAGAAGGGCTACCGCTTCGCCACCGCACAGTACAACGTCGAGGACGTCGGCAACAACGAGAAGAAGGTGATCTTCACGGTGGACGAGGGCAACCGGGTGCGCATCTCCGACATCGACTTCGAGGGCAACACGGTGTTCAACGACCTGCGGCTGCGGCTGGCGATGAAGAAGACCAAGGAGACCGGCATCATCACCCGCCTGTCGAAGAAGGACATCTACGATCCGGCGAAGCTGCAGGAAGACCTCGACAAGGTGCGCGACATCTACCGCGGCGCCGGCTACAAGAACGTCGTCATCGGCGATCCGAAGGTCGAGGTGCGGGCGCTCAACCCCTCCGCCGCGGATCCCAAGGACCAGAAGCGCCGGATGTTCATCACCATCCCCATCGAAGAGGGGGAGCGCTGGAAGTTCGGCCAGGTGACGATCGAGGGCAACCAGATCTATTCCGACGAGCTGCTGCTGCGGGCGTTCACCCACAAGACCGGCGGCTGGCTGCGCCAGAAGGCGATCGACGACGGCGTCAAGCAGATCACCGACGCCTACCACAACACCGGCTACATCTTCGCGCGCGTCGATCCGGAGCTGGTGGAGCGCGAGAACCGCGTCGCCGACGTGGTGATCCACGTGCGCGAGGGGGATCAGTTCAAGGTGGGCCGCATCGAGTTCCAGGGCAACGACCGCACCAAGGACAAGGTGCTGCGCCGCGAGCTGCGCCTCTACGAGGGCGGCCTGATGAACGTCACGGCGATCCGCAACAGCGTGCTCAAGGTCAATCAGCTCGGCTACTTCAAGCTGAATGAAGAGGACCCGGTCGAGATCGACACCGACACGGAGAAGAAGAAGGTCAACCTGGTGTTCAAGGGCGACGAGGCCGACCGCACGGAGCTGCAGTTCGGCGGCGGCTGGAGCGAGCTCGACGGCTTCTTCGGCCAGTTCGCCATCAACACCAAGAACTTCCTCGGCCGCGGCGAGCAGGTGGGCGTCTCGGTGCAGACCGGCAAGCTGCGCGACTTCTTCGATCTCTCTTACTACGTGCCCTGGTTCCTCGACCGGCCGCAGAGCATCGGCATCCGCGCCTATGACCAGAGCCTGCAGTACGGCCTCTTCTCCGATCAGGAGCAATACCTGCGCGACAGCAAGGGCGCGGTGCTGACCTACGGCCGCAACTTCCGCCTCTTCCAGTCGGCGAGCATCAGCTACAACAACTCGCGGTACAACGACGAGACGCGCATCATCGCCCAGGACCCCGCCATCACCGGCATTCCGCTGCCGGAGGGCGTCAATCCCGGCGACCTGCTGACGCAGAAGATCCTCATCAACAACTCGTCGCTGCGGCCGGCGTACGTCTTCGACAGCCGGGACAATCCCTTCGAGCCGAGCCGCGGCAAGCGGCTGTCGCTGGCGGTCGAGTACGCCGGCGGCTTCCTCAGGGGCGACAACTACTTCATCCGGCCGGAGCTGACGTTCAGCATCTTCCAGCCGATGAGCAACTATCCCACCAAGACGGTGCTGGCGTTCAACGCCGAGGCCGGGCTGATCGATCCCTTCGGCGGCCGCCAGCTCCCCGCGCTGGAGCGTTTCTTCCTCGGCGGCGAGAACAGCATCCGCGGCCACCGTTTCCGCTCGATCTTCCTGCGCGACAAGAACGGCAACCCGCTGCGCGATCCGGACACCCAGCTCATCCTGGGCGGCGACAAGTTCGCCCAGTTCAATTTGGAGTACCATTTCCTGCTCGGCGGACCGTTCCGCGTGCTGCTGTTCGCCGACGCGGGCAACGTCTATGGCGAGAACCAGTCCTTCGACCTGTCGAATCTGCGGACCACTGCGGGCGTGGAGCTGAGGGTCTTCCTGCCGGTGTTCGGCGCGCCTTTGCGCTTCATCTACGCCAAGAACCTCGACCCGCTGCCGCAGGACAGTTTCGAGGACTTCCAGTTCAGTATCGGTACTAGCTTCTAACGTAAGGAGAAAGAGATCATGTCGTTCCATCGTTCCTTCCTCTCGCGAGCCGCCGTGGCAGGCGTCCTGGGGCTCGCTCTCGCGGCCGTCCCGGCGGCCGCCCAGCAGCCGGCCGCCGCCGCCGCCGCGCCGGCCGGGCCGCTCAAGATCGCGGTCATCGACACCGAGAAGATCCTGCTCTCCTCGCAGGCGGGCAAGAAGGCCCTGGCGGACCTGAAGAAGCTCCAGGAGCAGCGCGAGGGCGAGCTGCGCGCCAAGGCGCAGGAGCTCAAGGACCTGCAGACGAAGATCTCCGAGGGGCGCCTGTCGCTCGCCCAGGACAAGCTGGCGGACCTCTCCAAGCAGTACGAGGAGAAAGAGATCAACCTGCGGCGCCAGCAGGACGACGCCACCCGCGAGCTCAACAAGAAGCGGGACGAGATGCTGGGCCAGATCGACGACCGGGTGATGCCGGTCATCAACCAGGTCGGCAAGGACCTCGGCTACACGCTGATCTTCCGCAAGTTCGAGAGCGGCCTGATCTACGCCGACGACGCGTTGGACATCACCAGCGTCATCATCCAGCGGTTGGACGCTGCCGCGGCCCAGGGCAAATAGCGGCGTGGGCTACCGGCTCGCCGAGCTCGCCGAGCTGGTCGGCGGCCGGGTCGAGGGAGATCCGGACCGCACCGTCGAGGCGATCCGCTCCCTGGAGACCGCCGGCCCCCGCGACCTCTCGGTGCTGAAGAATCCCCGCTATCGAGGACAGGCGGAAGCCAGCCGGGCGGGCGCCCTGCTGGTAGGGCCGTCCCTCGCCGGCGCGGTGCCCGGCCGCGACCTGCTGGTGGTCGGCGATCCGGACCTCGCGCTGGCCCGCCTGGTGGCGGCGCTCCACCCGCCAGCCTCGCGCGAGCCGGGGATCCACCCCACGGCCGGGCTGGAGGCGGGCTGCGAGGTGGATCCCGCTGCCTCGATCGGTCCCTACGCCGTGATCGGCGCCGGCAGCCGCATCGGCCCGGGCGCCGTCCTCCACGCCGCGGTCGCCATCGGCCGCGGCTGCGTGGTGGGGGAGGGGGCGGTGCTCCATCCGCACGCCGTGCTCTACGACGGCACGGAGGTCGGTCCGGGGAGCGTCGTGCACGCGGGCGCCGTGCTGGGGGCGGACGGTTTCGGCTACGCCACCCAGGGCGGCGCCCATACGAAGGTGCCGCAAGTGGGGCACGTGGTGGTGGAGGCGGACGTCGAGATCGGCGCCAATTCCACCATCGACCGGGCGACCCTGGGAGAGACGCGGATCGGCGAGGGGACGAAGATCGACAACCTCGTCCAGGTGGGTCACAACGTGCGCGTCGGCCGGCACTGTATCCTGTGCGGCCAGGCGGGCATCGCCGGCAGCGCGACGCTGGGGGACGGCGTGGTGCTCGCCGGCCAGGCGGGCGTCGCCGGCCACATCGAGATAGGGGACCGGGTCCAAGTGGCCGCCAAGTCGGCCGCCCTGGCCTCGGTCGAGCCCGGCAAGGTCGTGGCCGGCATTCCCGCCGTCGAGCTGCGCCGCTGGCGGCGCCAGGTGGCCCTGATGGCGCGCCTGGAAGCGATGAGCCGCCGGTTGCGGGCCCTCGAAAAGAGGCTCGGGGTGTCGCGGGAAGAGGAGGAGGAGACTTGAGCGAGCCGGCTCCGAAGTGGGACGTCGAGTGGATCATGTCGGTGCTGCCGCACCGCTATCCGCTGCTGCTGGTGGACCGCGTGCTGGAGATGGAGCCCGGCCGCCGCATCGTGGCGGTCAAGAACGTCACCATCAACGAGCCCTTCTTCCTCGGCCACTTCCCGGGCCGGCCGGTGATGCCCGGCGTGCTGCTGATCGAGGGCCTGGCGCAGGCGGGCGGCCTGCTGCTGCTGCACGACCTGCCCGACCGCGCCAACAAGCTCCTGTACTTCGCCTCGATCGAGGAGGCGAAGTTCCGCCGGCCGGTGGTCCCCGGCGATCAGGTGCGCTACGAGGTCGAGGTGCTGCGGCTGCGCAGCACCTACTGCCGGCTGGCGGGCAAGGCCCTGGTGGACGGCCAGCTCGCGGCCGAGGCGGTTTGCTCGTCGGCGATGGTGGATCGTTGAGGGTGGCCGCCTTCATGAGCCTTTTGGATATCGGGCGGATCGGTCCGCTATGACCGATCGTATCCACCCCCTCGCTTCCGTCGATCCCACCGCCAAGCTCGGCGAAGGCGTCCGCGTCGGTCCCTTCGCGGTGATCGGTCCCGGCGTCGAGATCGGTGAGGGCACCGAGGTGGGAGCGGGCGCGCAGATCCAAGGCCCGACGCGGATCGGCCGGGAAAACCGCATCTATCCCCAGGCCGCCATCGGCTTCGACCCCCAGGACCTCACCTTCCGCGGCGAGGAGGTGTGGCTGGAGATCGGCGACCGCAACCAGTTCCG
>DATBGJ010000159.1:0-3718 GCA_036558045.1 Thermoanaerobaculia bacterium | reverse complement strand
AGTCACCTCGGGACCGATCTCCACGACTTCGCCGGCCACGTCGTAGCCGAGCACGAGAGGAAATTTCGCCGGCATCAGCAGGCGCATGCTGCCGTTGCGGATCTTCCAGTCGATCGGATTGACGCCGGCCGCGCGGACTCTGAGGAGGACCTGCCCGGGTCCCGGCGGACCCGGGTCGGGGAGATCACGCAGACGAAGTACTTGGCTGCCGCCGTAGTTGTCGATAACGACCGCTTTCATCGTTGATCTCTGCTCAATCGTTATTCGCAACGGAGAGGTCCGCCTATACGATAGACCATGGAGCCCACCGATGACGCCTGACAAACGTCACCCCAAACTCGTGACGCGCATGACTACGGCCGCCTCTCCGGACCGGCGAAGATGATAGGCGCAAGGAGGGACCGACCATGAAAAGAATCCACGCCATCCTGCTCCTGATTCTCGTATTCGCGGGGAGCCTCGCCGCCACTGCGGCCGAAGCGCCCGGCAAGCCGACCGCCATCACCAACGTCCGCATTTTCGACGGTGCTCGGGTGATCCCGAAAGGCACGGTCGTCGTGAGGGGACGGACCATCGCCGCCGCCGGCCCCAGGGTCTCCGCTCCCGCCGGCGCCGAGGTGATCGACGGCAGCGGTGCCACGCTGCTGCCGGGCTTCATCGACGGCCATACGCATACGTGGGGAGACGCCCTCAACCGCGCGGTTGTCTTCGGCGTCACCACGCAGCTCGACATGTTCACCGAGCCGTCGTTCATGCGCTCCATGCGCGAGGAGCAGGCGAAGACCGGCGCTCCGGGCCGGGCCGATCTCTTCAGCTCCGGCTACCTGGCGACGGCGCCGGGCGGACACGGCACGGAGTACGGCCTGCCGGTGCCGACGCTGACGCGCCCCGAAGAGGCGCAGGCCTGGGTGGACGCCCGCGTCACCGAGGGCTCGGATTACATCAAGATCATCATCGAGGACGGCAAACCCTATGGCCGCGAGATCCCGACGCTCGACAAGCCGACCGTCGCCGCCCTGGCCGCCGCAGCCCACCGTCGGAAGAAGCTCGCCGTGGCTCACATCAGCACCGAAGACTCGGCGCAGGACGCTCTCGAGGCGGGAGTGGACGGCCTCGTCCATATCTTCACCGACCGCGCGCCCGAGGCCGGCTTCGTCTCGCTGGCCGCCAAGCGCAAGGCCTTCGTGACGCCCACCCTGACCGTCGTCGAAAGCACCACCGGCACGTCGAGCGGTGCCTCGCTCGCGGACGATCCCCGCCTCGCACCGTACCTGACAGCGGAAGAAGTGCAGAACCTCCGCCGCTCCTTCCCGCACCATCCGCTGGATTTCCAGAACGCCCTGGACGCCGTCCGCCAACTGAAGAAAGCCGGCGTGCCCATCCTCGCCGGCACGGACGCGCCGAACCCGGGCACGGCCCACGGCGCAAGCATGCACCGCGAGCTGGAGCTGCTGGTGAAGGCCGGGCTCACTCCCGCGCAAGCTCTGGCGGCAGCCACTTCCGTGCCGGCGCGCGTCTTCGGCCTCAAGGACCGCGGGCGCATCGCTCCGGGCCTGCGCGCCGATCTCGTGCTCGTCAAGGGTAATCCGACGTCCGACATCATGGCGAGCCGCGACATCCTGCGCGTGTGGAAGATCGGCCAGGAAGTGCCGCGTCCGCTGGCGCCGCCGAAGACCGAGGCCGCCGCCGCCGCGCCGCAGGTCCCCGCCTCCGGCTCGATCAGCGACTTCGAGGACGGCACCCGGACGGCGGCTTTCGGCGCCTGGGCCGACTCGACGGACCAGCTCGCCGGCGGCAAGTCGGTGGTGCGGTCGGAGGTCGTCTCCGGCGGCGCCGAGAGCGGGCATTCGCTCGCCATCAGCGGCGAGCTGAAGGCGGGGTTCGCCTACCCTTGGGCGGGAGCGATCTTCTTCCCCGGTCCGCAGCCGATGGCGCCGGCCGATCTCTCGCGCTTCGCCGGGATCTCGTTCTGGGCCAAGGGGGAGGACAATCCCTATCAGCTCCTCTTCTTCGCCGAGAAGCTGGGCCGCATGCCGGCGGTCAAGACCTTCACCGCGGGCCCTGAGTGGAAACGTTACACCTACCGCTTCAAGGACTTCGGGCTCGACGGCAAGGACGTCACCGGCATCTTCTGGGGCGGCGGCTCCGGCCCGGGACCGTTCCGCCTGCAGATCGACGGCGTGCGGCTGGAGTCTTCGCTTCCCTGACAAGCGGGAACGAACCTTGCGTAACCTTGGGGAGAACGCTCTGCGTTCGGAGAGCACCGATCCGAACGCTTGGAAAATTCTCCTATGGATCCTGCCACGAAGACCGAAACAGGCCCCGGCGATCAGATCGCGGTCGGCCATTACAGCGTCCAAGCAGGGGGCGCGCACGGCGCCGTTGTCCATCCGCTCCCTGAGGGCTCGCCGGCACCGCGCCCGCTCATCGAGGAAGCTCCTCTCCCGGCGAGCCTCTCGGCGGGAAAGACCTTCGACCCGAATACCGTCCGCCAGGAGCTCGCACCCCTGCCGGATGAGGAGAAGCGGCTTCTCTCGGCGCTCGCGGCCGTGGGCGGCGGTCCGCTGGAGGCGAGCCTGCTGGCAGCGCTGGCGGACGTCGCCGAGCCGCTCTCCGCCCTGAAAGCGCTGCTCGGCCAGGAGCTGATCGCGGAGCAAGGAACGCGCTACAGCCTGGCGGGCAATCTACCGGCGGTGCTGCCGGCGATCTGGGACATCTCCCCATGGAGCGAGAGGGCGCTCGCCTATTTCCTTTCCTGGGTGGAAGCTCGACGGGAGGACCCGGCCGCCTTGCTGGCGGAAGCCGGAGCGCTGCGGCACCTCCTGGCCTGGGCGGCGCGCAACGGCCGTCATGCCGAGGTGCTGCGGCTGGGGAGGATCCTGGATCCTGCGCTGATGCTCGGGGGCCGCTGGAGCGCCTGGGAACAGGTTCTCGAGCACGTCCGCGACGCCGCGGCGGCGACCGGCGACCGGGCCGCGGAAGCCTGGGCCCTGCACCAGCTCGGCACGCGGCTGCTCTGCCTGGACGACAGGTCCGCCGCCCGCCAGCTCCTCAACCACGCGCTCGCCCTCCGCCGGCCCCTCGGAGACGGCGAGGGAGCCGGGGTCACCCGGCACAATCTGGGCCTGCTGGGAAGGCCGGCGCAGAGAATCGGGCGCTACGCCGTGCCCTACCGTTACCTCCCCTGGCTCGCCCTGGCTTTGCTGGCGCTCATCGTGGTCGGAGCCCGGCTCGTGTCGTCCGGCATGAGGGTCCAGGGTCCCGGGCGAAAACCGGCGGCTGACATCGGGCAGCAGCCCGCTCCGCCGACGACGGCCGTCCCGCCCGCGTCCATCGAAGAGACCGCGAACCTGAAGTCGAAGGCGTCCGCGGACGAGACGACGGATCTCAGCTCGGACACGAGCACCGAGGAATCGGCTTCGACGACGGATCTACCAGCCGAGGAAGAGGGGAAGGAGGAGCCGAGCCTCGACGTCCCCCAGAGCCTGAAGTTTCCCGCCTCGACGATGGGCGCGGAATCCGGCCCGCAGGGGCAGCGAATCTCGTTGGCCAACACCGGCAAGGAGCCGTTACGGGTGGCCGGGATCTCCTTCGCCGAGAACCCTGGCCAGGCCTTTTCCCTGAGGACGGACTGCACGCGTTCCTCCCTTGCTCCGGGGGAGAAATGCTCCGTCCTGGTCTTTTTCCATCCGCCGGCAGCGGGGAGCTACCGCGGGGT
>DATBGJ010000158.1:0-7133 GCA_036558045.1 Thermoanaerobaculia bacterium | reverse complement strand
CCCCCGCGGTCACTAACCACCACCCCCTGGAGGAAGACCTAAGCTAAGGTAAAAGGTACCTTACCATAGCTTGAGGGAAATTCCACCGGGCAACCTGCAATTTAACGGTCGTTCAACGACGAGATCTTGGAATGGACGACGGCGGGACGTAGGGGGGCAGCATGCTGCGCCCCCTATAAGGTCAGGCGGGTCAGAGCCTACGGCTGTGCCGGTTGCGCCGCGCCGCTGCGGATCGCCTGGTCCATCAGCGCCCGGAGCTCCTGCTCCGCCTTCTTGCTGGCGGCTTCCTGCTGGCGGCCCAGCTCCTCCTGTTGCCGCCCCAACTCCTCCTGCTGGCGGCCCAGGGCTTCCTGCTGACGGCCGAGCTCCGCCTGTTGGCGGCCGAGCTCCTCCATCTGCGCCTCGAGCGCTTCCTGGCGCCGGTCGAGGTCCCGGTCGTCACCTTCGCGGCCGACCTGCTCGGCGGCGAGCGCCGCCTGCTGCACGCCGAGGGCTCCCTGGCGGCCTCCCAGCTCTCCCTGCTTCGCGCCCAGGGCGCCTTGCTGCGCGCCGAGCGCTCCCTGCCGCGCTCCCAGCTCGCCCTGCCTGGCCCCCAGCTCCATCTGCGGACGGAAGATCTCCTGGGCCTGCCTGAGGACGGCCGGATCGCGGACGACGTACTCCCTGCCGTCGCGGCGATACCAGAGGAAGGGCTCGCTCGAATTGCCGCGCAGCCGCTTGGCCTTCTCGAGGCTGCCCATGGAGCCGCTCATCGTGGCGGAATGGTCGCCGTAGAGGAGCACCCAGGAATCCCCTTTGTCGCCGCTGTGAAAGGAGTAGCTGTAACCGCTCTTCTTCGGAGAGGCGAGAGGAGCTGGATATCCAGGAGCGGCAGCGACGGCCGGCAGAGGACCGCGGCCGACCGGCGCCAGCGCCGGACGACCCGGCACGACGGGACCGCCCGGAGGGAGCGCCATTGCGATCGCAGCCGATCCCGGCGCCGGCGCCAGGACCGGACGCCCGGCTCCAGGTACGGGCATTCCTCGGACGCCGCCGATCACCCCACCTTGAACACCGCCCACGACGCCGCCCTGGACGCCTCCGACCACGCCACCCTGAACGCCGCCCACAACGCCTCCGGCAATGGCGCCTTCCACTCCGCCAACGACGCCGCCTTCGACGCCGCCGGGGATGCCCTCGGCCACGGCTGCCGGAATCGCTTCGGTCTGTGGCTCCGCCGCTTCGGCCGCCACCGCCGGCTCTGCAGGCGCCGCGGCTTCGGCCACTACGGGAGCGGCTTCGGCCGCCGCCTCCGGTGCCGGCTCCTGGGCCACGATGCGGAGAGGGATCAATGCGACGAGAACCGCCGCCCCGGCGAGCCACCACCAGCCGGAGAGTCGGCGTTCGCTCTTTGCAGTCAACTCGGACGTCTGCTGAAGCATCTGAAGTCTCCTTTTGAGGTTCTGCAGCGAAGGCGAGGCGCCCGCGGCGGCGAGACCGGTCTCTCGCGGGGCCACACCCCACCGGAGAAGCAGGCGTCCGTAGGCCTGGGGCGCCGACCCCAGGACGCGGAGCACCTCCGCATCGCACGCGGCTTCGCGCGCGATCGCGTATTCACGGGCGGCCAGCGCCGCCAGCGGATGAAAGAAGAAGATCCTGTGCGCCAGGGCCGGCACCCAGCCGAGCCAGAGATCGCCACGGCGCAGGTGTATGAGCTCGTGGCAGAGCGTCATCGACACCTCCGCCGGAGAGAGCCGCTCGAGGCCGGACTCCGGCAGCAGCACCAGCGGCCGCAACGGACCGATGGCCTGCGGCGTGCGCACATCCGCGGAGCCGCGCAGCCCGGGCTGCCGGCGCAGACCGAGGAGAGCGCACAGCTCGGCGAACGCCGTCCGGATCCAGCCCTCTTGCAACGGCCGCGAGCGGACGATGACCCGGCGGGTGTGGCGGAGCTGGCGCAGGGCTTTCGCGGATTGCCAGGTTAGGCCGGCTAGCCAGAGGAGGAGGATTGGCATCGCGACGTCGACAGCTCTACCTGAAGAAACCAATTTTCCTTGCTGCTCTCCCTCCTCGCCCGGTGGACGGGAGGGCGGCTGGGAGAGGAGGGCCGGGGAGGTGAGGGCCCCGGCGGCGCCGGAGACGGTCCGCTGAAAGACGGCGGTGGAATCGGGGACCGCCGGCAATAGCGGCAGCTCCACCGGCGCGATCCACACCAGACCCACCAGCAGCTTCAGGCACGCGGCCCACCACAGGCCGCAGCGCACCGCGGCGGGCAGGCGGGGGAACAGGCGGCAGGCGAGCCACACGGCGCCGATGAACAGCGCGCCTTGCAGAGAGGAGCGGAGCAGCGCCGCGACGACGGCTTCGAAGGTCATGGCTCCTCCTTCCGCTTCGACTGCAGCTTCGCCACCAGGTCTTCCAGCTCCGCCAGCTCCTCGTCCGAGACGCGCGCCTCTTCCGTGAGATAGGTCACGAAAGGCGACACGGAGCCGCCGAGCGTCTTCTCGACGAACGTCCGCACCACGCCACGCATCACCTGCCCGGGGCTCGCCGGGGAGAAGTATTGGTAGACGCCCTCCACCTGCCGGCGATTGAGGTGGCCCTTCTGCCGCAGGCGCTCCATCATCGTCAGCACCGTCGAGCGGGCCAGCCCGCGCGGCGCGCCGAACCCCTCCGCGGCCTGCCCCACCGTGGCGCCGCCCTGCTCCGCCACGTACTGGAGGAGCGCCAGCTCCTGATCTCCGATGGATTTGGGCTTCATTTTCCCTCCGGGCTGCCTACAACTGTCGCCATGGTACCGCTGACGACACTTGTCGTCAAGGGGGTGTACGCAGGTGGGAGGAGAAAGTTTGTTGGTGAGGACAACACAGACGGCAGAGGACGGACACGGAAATCCACGATCTCCAGGGTCTTTTCGGACCACAGGTCCTTGAGGATCGAACCAGCCGCTCTCAGCCGAACCGGGTCGAACCGTCCGCTCACGCCTGCGGCTTCAAGCGGTAATGGTCCCGCATCGCCTTGTGAACGACCTTGTTCTTCCGTTTCTCCTCCAGGCGCGCGAGCTCGTCCTGGCGCAGGTGGATCTGCCGCAGCTCGCGCTGGAGCTTGCGGTAGCTCTCCAGGCGACCGGGCGGCAGCTCGCCGCTCTCCGCCGCGGCTTCGACGGCGCAGCCGGGCTCGCCATGGTGCCGGCAATCGGCGAAACGGCACTGCTCGGCGAGCGACTCGACGTCGGCGAAGGCGGATTCGATCCCCTGGTCTCCCTCCCAGAGCTGGATCTCGCGCATCCCCGGCGTGTCGATGACCAGGCCGCCGCCGGGCAGGACGAACAGCTCGCGGTGAGTGGTGGCGTGGCGGCCGCGGTCATCGTGCTCGCGGACCTCGAGCGTGCGCTGGACCTCGCGGCCGAGCAGGCGGTTGATGAGCGTCGACTTGCCGACGCCGGAGGAGCCGAGGAGGCTCACCGTCTGCCCCGGAACGAGGTAGACGTCGAGCTCCATGCAGTTCTCGCCGGTCAAGGCGCTCACGCGGTGGACCGGCACGCCCATGGCCACGGATTCCGCTTCGAGCAGGCAGCCGTCGGGATCCTCGCAGCGGTCGAGCTTGTTGAGCACGACCACCGGGCGGGCGCCGCTGTCCCAGGCGGCGGTGAGGTAGCGCTCGATGCGGCGGGGATTGAAGTCGCCGTCGAGGCCGGAGACGAGGAGGATGGTGTCGACGTTGGCCGCCACCACCTGCTCGTCGGTGCGCTGGCCGGCCACCTTGCGGGAGAACTTGGATCTGCGAGGCAGGACGGCCTGGATCAGCGCCCGGCCGTCGCCGGTGGGCGGCCGCAGAGCCACCCAATCCCCTACGGCCGGGAACCCGGAAGCGCCGCCCGGCCCCTTCAGCCCGTGACGGAGCTTGCCGGCGAGGTCCGCGTAATGCTCGGCGGCGCCCGTCGAGATCTGGTACAGCCCCTTCTGCGCCACGACGCGCGCCGGGACGAGGCCCTGCTCCGCGTAGGAAGCGAAGCTCGCGGCGAAGAAGTCGGTCCAGCCGAGGTCGTGGAGGGTCAAGGCAGGTGCATGGAAGGGAGGAGGGCCCGGAGGCGCTGGGCCTCCGGGCCGAACGAGGATCTTACCTCAGGGCAGCGCGTTCAGCTTGACGCCGTCGGCGCTCGCCCGCAGGGTCCAGATGTCGGAGTTGAAGATGTCGAAGATGGAGTTGATCTGGAAGCCCTGGACGTGGGCGGTCCAGATTCCCGGCGTCGGGTTGGCGATGTTCACCCGCTCGGGAGCGTTGATGGTGGCGCCGTCGAAGATCGGGTTGGCGCTCGGGTCCTCGAGGATGAGGTCGATGTCGTCGGTGGGATAGGCGCCCCACTCCCGCAGCCAGGAGAGCATGAAGGAGAGCTGCGCGGTGCCCGGCGGCACGTTGACGCGCACGATGGTGTCCTGGCCCTGCTTGATGAGGCCGGCCTTGGTCGGCGAGGTGAGCGACGCGTTGTGGCGCGTGATGACCACGTCGCAGGAGACGTTGCCGGCGTTGGTGGAGTCGCCCTGGATGGCGACGCGGACGAGGCCGGCCTGCGGCACCGGCACGTCGAACGTCGTGTCGGCGACGACGAAGTCGGCCGCCACGGTGGCGGCGAACGAGGTGAAGGCGTCGTCGATGACTGCGAAGACGTCATCGCCGAAGAACTGGTTCTGCTGCGCCGGCGGCAGCGCGGGCGTGACGTTCTTGACGGTCACCGTCAGGTCGTCGGTCTTGTCCTCCGTGGCGACGTAGATCTGGGCCACCTGGCCGGGCTTCAGGTTGCTCAGGTGCTTGGTGGCGGTGTTGCCGGAGAAGTTGATCGGCGTGATCCCCAGCGGCAGGAGGTTCACGGCGACGATGGGAGTCGTGAGCCCCACGGGCAGCAGCGAGCTGACGTTGCCGGAGGTGAGCTTGGCGGAAGCGGCGGGAATGTCGAGGAAGCCGTCGCCGCGGTCGATCTTGCCGGAGCCGTCGGCGAAGGCGTTGGGATTGGCCCCCGCCACCAGGGCGTTGCGGATCTTGGTCGCCGAAGCGGTGGGATGCTTCTGGCGCAGCAGGGCGGCGGCGCCGGCCACGGTAGGCGCCGAGAACGAGGTTCCGGAAACCAGCGAAATGCCGCCGTTGGCCCCCTGGGCGAAGGTGGCGAAGCCATTGGCCGAGAGGCCGATGCCCACCCGGCCGTCGGGCGTCGGGCCGCGCGAGCTGAAGGTGGCGGTCTGCAGGCCGGAGAAGGGCCGGTAGAGGGCGCCGACGCCGAGGCCGAACTGGACGTCGCGCAGCACCCGCTCGTGAGCGGCGGTCGACGCCGCGGCGACGGACAGCGCGCCGTAGCCGGTGCCCGGAGTGCCGATGGTCATGGCGCCGGTACCGTCGTTGCCGGCGGAGGTCACGATCGTGATCCCCACCTTGAGCATCTCGAGGGTGAGCTGATCCTCGAGGTCCTGGCCGGCGAAGAGCGTGCCGCCGCCGAGGCTCATGTTGACCACCTGGATCGGCAGCGAGTTGTAGACGCAGGGATTGGTCTCCGCGCCGCAGCCGGGATTGGTCACCGCCGAAGGCACGCCGTTGTTGAAGTTGCGGCGCAGGGTGATGGCGCGGTCCATGGCGGCGAGGATACGCGAGGACGTCGTGCTGTCGCTGTTGAAGGGGAAGACCTTGAGGGCGTAGATGCTGGCCGCCGGAGCGACGCCGATCATCGGGATGCCGGACAGGGTCGCCGGGCAGCCGAGCTGCGAGCAGGGGATGACGCTCGACGGTGCATGCGTCTGCAGCGACTGGACGAGCACCGAGGTGTTGTTGAACAGGAAGATCACGTGGCCGGCGATCACCGTCCCCACCCAGGTGCCGTGCTGGCCGTTGCCGGTCGAGGTGGCGGAGAACGGATCGCCGGCGACGAAGTTCTCGCCGCCGATCACGGTGCCCGACAGCGCGGGAACCACCGTCGGGTTGTTGGCGGTACCGCTGTCGATCACCGCCACCAATACACCGGAGCCCAGGAAGCCCTGGTTGTGGATCGTGGTGGCGCCGATCAGGTCGTTGTTGAAGCTGTAGTCCGCCGGCCGGGCGCCGATGAAGCCCGGGAGCTGCGCGGTGGTGACCACCTGCGCCGAGGCCGGGACGGGCAGGGCCTGCGCGTCGGCGGGCGGCGGCAGGCTGACCGCCAGGTCCTTGGTCATGCCCGTGACGTCCGAGCGGCCCTGGATGGCGGGGACGGCCGACACCGGCAGGGTGACGGCAAGGCCGGGGACGTTCTGGTAGATCTGGTTGACACGGGCCCCCGGGATCTGGCCGATGGCGGCGGCGGCGGCGCTACAGGACGTGGCGCACTGGATGATGAAGCTCTCCGTCGCCACGGCCTGGGCGGCGGCGGGCAGGATGATCGCCAGGACGGCAACCCACAATAAGGCAATAAGACGACTCTTCCCCTTCTGCATTGCGACCTCCTTGGTCTGGGATACGAGGCGGTCTGCGCGACACGCTTCGCAAAGAGGGACTCTGAGCTTAGAGTATCATAAGGGGTGCTAAACGGGACATAAGGCCTGTAACAAACCGGCGAAACCGCTCTCAGTGCGGCTGGAACGTGCCGGCGTTCAGCTTCTCGACCCTGCTCTTCGCCACCGCGAGCGGCGGCACGTCCCAGCGGACCCGCTCCTCGTCGGTGACGGAGGGGTCCACCTCCCAGAGGATCCACTTGTTGTCGACCAGCTTGTACTGGGTGCCGTAGAGCTGCGGCTTCTCGCGCCACATGAGGGCGCGGTCCTTGGAAGCGGCGGCGAGCCAGCGGGCCATGGGATGGTCCGGGTCGAGCTCCAGGGCCTTGAGGCACCAGTCGTGCGCCTGGTCGTGATCCTCGGGCTTGATGCCGTGCTGGAAGACCATGGCGGCGTGGTAGTAGTCCTCAGCCACCTTGGCGCCGCCCGCCGCCGCGATCTCGCGCACCCGCTGGCGCCGCGCGGCGTCGCGCTTCTCCACCTCCATCCACTGCGTGTCCTGCAGGGTGCCTTCGCGGTCCGCCTGGTCTTCCGCGTAAAGCTTCGCGAGCTCGGCGTTGACGTTTCCCGCGCCGGCGGCGTTGCGGGCCTGCACGCTTTCGAAGAACGACTTCCATCGCGGCTCCTGCCGCAGGGGCTCGAGAA
>DATBGJ010000157.1:0-5303 GCA_036558045.1 Thermoanaerobaculia bacterium | reverse complement strand
TTTCTCCGTCTTTCTCCCTCCTCTCCCTCTGGGAGAGGAGGGCCGGGGAGGTGAGGGCTTCGAAGGGCAGACCGCCGAAGAATTCACCCAACCAGGTGGCGGGCGCACGATGACCGCCCTCCTCCACGCCCTCGCTTCCGTCGATCCCACCGCCAAGCTCGGCGACGGCGTCCGCGTCGGTCCCTTCGCGGTGATCGGCCCCGGCGTCGAGATCGGCGAGGGCACCGAGGTGGGCGCGGGCGCGCAGATCTACGGTCCGACGCGCATCGGCCGGGAAAACCGCATCTACCCCCAGACCGCCATCGGCTTCGACCCACAGGATCTCACCTTCCGCGGCGAGGAGGTGTGGCTGGAGATCGGCGACCGCAATCAGTTCCGGGAGTTCTGCACCGTCGACCGCGGCACGGTCAAGGGCGGCGGCGTGACCCGGCTCGGCGGCGACAGCCTGTTCATGGCCTATACCCACATCGGGCACGACTGCCAGGTGGGGAGCCGCGTCGTCTTCGCCAACAACGCCACTCTCGCCGGCCACGTCGAGGTGCAGGACGACGCCAGCATCAGCGCGTTCACCTCGGTGCACCAGTTCTGCCGGGTGGGCCGGCATGCCTACCTCGGCGGCTATACGGTGGCCACCATGGACGCCCTGCCCTTCGTCAAGACGGTGGGGCAGAAGCCGGCCTGCTACGGCGTCAACTCCATCGGCCTGAAGCGCAAGGGCTTCGACGCCGAGCGCGTGCGCCGGCTGGAGGCCGCCTACCGCATCCTGGTGCGCTCGAAGCTCAGCACGCCCAAGGCCCTGGAGCGGCTGCACGCCGAGCTGGGCGGCGACCCCGACGTCGACGTCCTGATCGCTTTCGTCGAGAGCAGCCAGCGCGGCGTCATCAAGTCCGTGCCGCGCGGCGGCTCGCGGGGAGGGGGCGAGCCTGAGTAATCGTCCGCCGGTTCGCGTCGGCGTGTTCGGCACCGGCGCCATGGGCCGCAACCACGTGCGCCTGCTGTCGTCGCTGCCCGGCGCCGAGCTGGTGGGAGTGTACGACCCCAAGCCCGAGGCCGCCGAGGGCATGGCCCGCGAGCACGGCGCGCGCGTCTTCCCGCGGCTGGAGGATCTCGCCGGCGAGATCGAGGCGGCGGTGGTGGCGGCGCCCACGGCGGCGCACGCCGAGATGGGCTGCGCGCTGCTCGGCCGCGGGCTGCACGTGCTGATCGAGAAGCCCCTCGCCTCGTCCCTCGCCGAGGCGGACCGTCTTCTGGAGGCTGCCGGCGACCGGGTGCTGATGGTGGGGCACGTCGAGTTCTACAACCCCGCGGTGCAGGCCCTGCTGGCGGTCGGCCGCGAGCCGCGCTTCGTCGAGGTGCAGCGCCTGGGGATCTTCTCGCCGCGCAGCCTCGACGTCGACGTCATCCTCGACCTGATGATCCACGACCTGCAGATCCTGCACGCCCTCGACGCCAGCGACGTCGCCGAGGTGCGCGCCACCGGCATCGCCGTGCTCTCGCCGCGCATCGACATCGCCAACGTGCGCATCGAGCTGGCCTCGGGCGGCGTCGCCAACCTGACCGCCTCGCGCGTCTCCGCCGAGCGGGTGCGCAAGCTGCGCGCCTTCCTGCCCAACCGCTACTACTCGCTGGATTACCAGGCGCAGGAGATCAAGGGTTACCGGCTGGAGGAGACCGGCACGCAGCGGCGCATCCTGCCGGACGACCTGCCGGTGGTGAGCGCCGAGCCGCTCAAGCGCGAGCTGGAGGCGTTCCTGGCCGCCTGCCGGGGCGAGGATGCGCCGCGGGTGGACGGCCGGCAGGGGCGGCGGGCGCTGGCGACGGCCTTATCCATTGTGGAGGCGATCCGGTAGGCGATAGCCCACAAGGTCTGTGGATCGTTCAGCGGCAGACCCTCTCGATACCCCGGCCTCTGCTAGACTCTCCCGCCGGTCCCGACAGCCGGCTGTCCCTGAATTCCCATAGAAGGAGGAGTTTCCCTGATGACTGACATCCGTATCGGTGTGATCGGCGGCAGCGGCCTGTACCAGATGGAGGGGATGAAGGTCCGCGAGGAGCGCCGGATCGAGACACCGTTCGGCGATCCTTCGGACGCCTACATCCTCGGCGAGCTGGAGGGCCGCACGGTGGCCTTCCTGCCGCGCCACGGCCGCGGCCATCGCCTGCTGCCCACCGAGCTCAACTACCGCGCCAACATCTACGGCTTCAAGGTGCTGGGCGTCGAGCAGCTCATCTCCGTCTCCGCCGTGGGCTCGCTGAAGCTGGAGTACAAGCCCACGGACATCCTCGTCGCCGACCAGTTCTACGACCGCACCCGCCACCGCCAGGACACCTTTTTCGGCAACGGCCTGGTGGCGCACACGTCGCTCGCCAAGCCGGTCTGCCCCAGGCTGATCGATCCGTTCGTCGAGGCCGCGCGCGCCGCCGGCGCCACGACCCACAAGGGCGGCGTCTACGTCAACATGGAAGGGCCGCAGTTCTCGACCCGCGCCGAGTCCGAGACCTACCGCCGGCACGGCTTCGACGTCATCGGCATGACCAATTTGACCGAGGCGCGGCTCGCCCGCGAGGCCGAGATCTGCTACGCCACGCTCTGCATGATCACGGACTACGACTGCTGGCACGAGACGGAGGAGGCGGTCTCCGGCGAGGCGGTGATGCAGGTGGTGATGGCGAACGTGGCGATGTCGCAGCGGGTGATCCGCGAGATCCTCGCCCGCGTGCCGGACGATGCGCCACGCACCTGCGGCTGCGGCGAGGCGCTCAAGTACTCCCTGATCACCGAGCGGACGCTGATCCCCGCGGAGACGCTCAAAGCGCTGGAGCCCATTGTTGGAAAGTACCTCAAGTCCTCCTAAAGCAAGGGACAGAAAGGACAACAGGGACGACAGGGACAACCAGGACAGACATCAAGGATCCAGGAAACCTGCTGTCCCTGCCGTCCCTGAAGTCCCTTGATTCCCCCAAGCAAACCACGGAGCATTCCTTGACCCGCATCCTGATCACCAACGACGACGGCATCTTCTCCCAGGGGATCCGTCTCCTCGCCTCGTCGCTCGCCGAGCTCGCCGAGGTGGTGGTGGTGGCGCCGGACCGCGAGCAGAGCGCCACCGGCCACTCCCTCACCCTCTCGCGGCCGCTGCGCATGCAGAAGGTGGAGGAGAACTGGTACGCCGTCGACGGCACCCCCACCGACTGCGTCAACCTCGGCGTGCTCTCGCTGCTCAAGGACCGGCCGCCGGACCTCGTCTGCTCCGGCATCAACTTCGGGCTCAACCTGGGCGACGACGTCACCTACTCCGGCACGGTCAGCGCCACGTTCGAGGGCACGCTGCTCGGCATCCCGTCGGTCGCCTTCAGCCAGGAAGTGGGGGAGGGCTTCTCCTTCGGCCCCGCCGCCGAGTTCGCCCGCACGCTGGTGGAGATCCTGCTCACCGAGGAGCTGCCGGAAGACCTGTTGCTCAACGTCAACGTGCCGGCCGGGCCAATCCAGGGGGTGAGCTTCGCCAAGCTCGGCCGCCGCGTCTACAAGCAGTCGGTGATCGAGAAGCTGGACCCGCGCGGGCGCAAGTACTACTGGATCGCCGGCACGCCGCAGTGGAAGCGCGCCAGCGGCACGGACTTCGAGGCCATCTCCTCGGGACGGATCTCGGTGACGCCGCTGCACCTCGATCTCACCTATTATCCAGGGCTGGAGAGCTTCGGCTCGCTGCGCGACAAGCTCACGGCCTTACCCTTCCCGCCGCGGCGGACATGAGCGACTACGCCGTCCAGCGCGAGCGCATGGTTCGCGACCTGATCGCCGCCCGCGGCGTCAAGGACGAGCGCGTGCTGGCGGCCATGCGCAAGGTGCCGCGCCACCTGTTCGTCAAGGACACCCTGCGCATCCAGGCCTACGGCGATCACGCGCTGCCCATCGCCGGCGGCCAGACCATCTCCCAGCCGTACATCGTGGCGCGCATGACGGAGCTGCTGGAGGTCAAGCCCGAGCACTCGGTGCTGGAGGTGGGCACGGGCTCGGGATATCAGACCGCGGTGCTGGCCCTGCTGGCGCGCCGGGTCTACAGCCTGGAGCTGGTGCCCGAGCTGGTGCAGACGGCCATACCCCGCATGCGGCAGCTCGGCCTCGACAATGTCAAGATCCAGGTCTTCGACGGCACCGTAGGATGGAGCGAGTGGGCGCCCTACGACCGCATCCTGGTCACCGCCGGCGCGCCGAAGGTGCCCGAGCCCCTGCTGGGACAGCTCGCGCCGGGAGGCGCCCTGCTCGTGCCGGAGGGGAATCTCGCGATTCAGCGGCTGGTGCTCTACCGCAAGTCGGCGCGCGGGGGCATCCGGCGCCTGGAAGGCGAGGAGGTGGCCTTCGTGCCGCTCCTCGGCCGCCACGGCTGGAAAAAGAAATGAGCGGCGAGAGGGCGTTCCGCATCCGCTTGAGCGGCCGAGTCCAGGGCGTCGGCTTCCGCTGGTTCGTCCGCCGGGCGGCGCAGGAATTCGGCTTGACCGGACAGGTCCGCAATCTGCCCGACGGCCGCGTCGAGGTCGAGGCCGCGGGCGCGCCTGATCAACTGGACGCCTTCCGCGAAAGGCTGCGGCAGGGCCCGCCCGGGGCACGGGTGACGCACCTTGAGGAAGAAGAGCTGTCGCCGGTGCCGGCGTGGGAAGGGTTCGTCATCGACCACTAGTGTGAGGAGAGCGTAATGGATGATCTGAAGGCGTATATCCGCGAGGTGCCCGACTTCCCGAAGCCGGGCATCAAATTCTACGACATCACCACCCTGCTGCAGGACCCCCTGGCCCTGCGGATGACCGTGGACCGCTTCGTCTGGCTGTTCGCCAGGAAGCGCATCGACAAGGTGGTGGGCATCGAGTCGCGGGGCTTCATGTTCGGCCCGATCGTGGCCTACGACCTCAACGCCGGCTTCGTGCCGGTGCGCAAGCCGGGAAAGCTGCCCTACCAGAAGATCCGGCAGACCTACGATCTCGAGTACGGCACCGACACGGTGGAGATGCACAACGACGCCGTGAAGCCGGGCGAGAACGTGCTCGTGGTGGACGACCTGGTGGCCACCGGCGGCACCGCGCTAGCCGCCGCCAAGATGGTGGAGTCGCTGGGCGGCAAGGTGTCCGGCTTCGGCTTCATCATCGAGCTGACCTTCCTGCCCGGGCGCGAGAAGCTCAAGGGATACGAGGTGGAGTCGCTGATTCGGTATTGAGAGGGCGGCACGGACGGGCACGGACGGCCAGGGACTGGCACGGACAGCAGAGGCCCCAGGACCGCCAAAGGTCTGTCTCTGTTGTCCTTGCTG
>DATBGJ010000156.1:0-6154 GCA_036558045.1 Thermoanaerobaculia bacterium | reverse complement strand
AAAACTCAGGTACCAGGCAGGAGGTATCCATCGTGAACAGGTCCAGATCGACGGTCGCTCGGTTGACTCCATGGGCGGACAGGGCGAGCGCGCCGATGAGGGCATGGCGGATCCCAGCGGCGTCGAGAGTCGTCGGATCTTGGACGGTGTGCGGCCGGCCTGGCGCTGAAGCTCCCGGAGCGCGGTCTCCCGGTCGAGGAGGGTCGAGCATCCTCCGGGATGCTGAGGTAGTCCTCGTAGGTGAGCTTCGGGGAGGAGTTGTAGGGAGCCATGCGCTGGTCTCCTTGGCCATCGCCATGATAGCACCCACCGTTTCGAGCGGATCACGGACGGGAGATCCTTCGCCTGTGGGCGTGGAGCCCAAAAACTACCCTGGTTCAGAGCAAATCTACCCTGTTTCGGATTGAAACTACCCTGGTTCAGAACGAACCAACAGTGGGATCTTAAATAACCTACCCTGGTTCAGAACGATTCCACCCTGATCCAGATTGAAACTACCCTAGTTCAGGACGAAACTACCCTAATTCACCCTAATTCCGGACGAACCAACAGTGGGTCCTTAAACAACCTACCCTGGTTCGGGACGAATCCACCCTGTTTTGAACCGAAACTACCCTGGTTCCGACCATCCAAACAGCGGGGTCGTGAATTCCCCCTCCTGTTTCAGACCGTCCCAACCAAAGAGAAGAGCTACCGGGAACCTTATCGAATCAACGGTTTAGATGTAGCGGCGGGCTCAGTCTGCCTGCTTAATCGCGCACACCGACGAGGCCCTGGCGACGAGCCGGCCTTCGCCGTCCTCGAGATCGCATTCGAGGTGGGCGGTGGAGCGGCCGCGGCGGACGATGCGGGCGTGGGCGCTGAGACGGCCTTCCACCACCGACTGGAAGTAGCTCATCTGGAGTTGCAGCGTGGAGAAGGACTCGCCTTCGGCGGTGGCGGTGGCGAGGGCGGCGCCCATGGCCACGTCGGCGAGGTCGCAGAAGACGCCGCCGTGGACGGTGCCCATGGCGTTGTGGAGGTGCTTCCCCGCCGTCATCTCGATGCGCGCTTCGCCCTCGCCGAGCGAGATCGGCCGCACGCCGAGAAGGGTGGTTATAGGTGCCAGCTCGAGCTCGCCCGCGAGCCATTTCTCGACGTATCTCGACAGTCGGCTCATGCCTTGCGCCCGACGATCTTGCGCCCGAAGCGGCGGAGCCATTCGTGGTCGTTGCGCTGCGGCCGGGCGCCGGTCCAGCGGGAGATCGCCCACTCGAGGCCGCGGAAGAGCCCGAGACGGCCCAGGGTGCGGTCGGCCCAGCCGTTGATGATGCAGTAGTTGTAGTCGTGGTTTCCCAGGTGATGCTGGCTGTGGTGGCGCACCGAGAGCAGGAGTCCGCTCTTCTGCAGCAGGCGGATCCAGCGCGGCTGGCGGACGCGGTGGCCGCACTTGTGGAACGCCAGCATGCTGACCAGGAGAACGTCGAAGATCACCGCCGAGAGCACCGCGTAGCCGGCGGCCGGTCCGGCGCCGGAGAGGACCGCCCACAGGACGAGCGGGCCGATCAGGATCAGCGCGATCCACGAGAGGGTGCCGGCGTCGTGGAGGAAGCTGATGTGGAAGATGCGGTTGGGATAGACGTGGTGCTCGCGCACCTGCAGCACCATGCGGCGGAGGAAAGTGACGTTCTCGTCGAACCAGGTGTCGAACGCCCAGTGCAGCAGGCCGGAGACGAGATCGGCGGTGTAGATGCCGGCGAGGACCGCGAGGAGGATCCAGGGCCAGGACGGCGGCCGGTTTCCCCAGGCCGCCAGGACCCAGACGAGGCCGGCCAGCGCAGCCGCGCCGTTGAGCACGCCGCCGGTGACATGGAAGCGGATCTCGCGCGGCGTATACGGCTCCACCGCGAAAGCCGCGGCGCCGCCGGCGAGGGTCAGCCGCTGACCCTCGGCCTCGCTCATGCCCAGGACTCCATGCCCGCCCGCGGCGCGCCGCCCGTGGACGGCAGTTGCAGGATCATGCGGTGAGCGGAGAGGGTGCCGTTCTCGAAGGAGTTGGCCGCCGACCAGAGGTAGAGCACGAAGCGGCGGTAGAGGTGCTTGCCCCAGCGCGCGACGACCTCGTCGCGGTGCGCCTCCAGGTTCTCCGCCCACTTCTTGCAGGTCAGGAAGTAGTTGTGGCGGTCGTTCTTGATCGCCACCACCTCGAACGGCGTGCGCGCCACCTCCGCGAGGTACTCCTCCAGGCAGAGCGGCGAGGTGTTGCCCTGGTACACCCACTTGGTGATGAACGACGGCATGCCGTGCTTCGGGCCCGAGTAGGCGTCGAGGTACACCCGGCGGCCCGGCTTCAGCAGGCGGTGGTATTGCGCCAGGGAGCGGCGGTAGTCCGGGAGGTGCTCGGTGACCCCGAGGTTGACGATGGCGTCGAACGGCTCGGCGGGGCGGTATTCGAGGAAGTGCTCCTTGACCGCCTCGCAGCCGGTCAGGCCGCGGCGGCGGATGAGCTCGTTCATGGTCCGCTCGGAGGCGTCGGAGATGGTGATCGAGGTCACGCGCACGCCCTGCTCGCCGGCGAACTGCAGGAACGATCCCCAGCCGCCGCCGATGTCGAGCACGCGCTGGCCGGGCTGGATGCCGCAGGCGTCGAAGGCGTAGCGGAACTTGCGCTCGATGCCGGCCTCCAGCGATTCGCCATCGTCCGCGAAGAAGCCGTGCGAGTAGCCGCGCAGCTTGCCGTCGAGCCAGAGGAGGAAGAACTCGGGATCGACGTCGTAGTGGCTCTTGATCCACTTCTTGTCGCGCCCGGTCTGGCCGAAGAGGAGAGGCTCGAGGTAGGTCGCGACGAGGTACTTGAACGGGTGCGGATCGCCGAGCACGGGCCGCAGCTTGAGCACCGTCAGCAGGTCGCCCTCGATGTCGAGGTCGCCGTTCATGTAGGCCTCGGCCACCGCCAGCTCGTCGAACGCGGCCATGGCGGCGAAGCCTTTCTCGGTGACGATCTGGACGGTGAAGGCGGGCTCGCCGCCGCCGATCGGATACGCCGTGCGGTCCGGCAGGCGCAGCTCGAAGGGGCGGGCGCGGTCGTCCCGGGCGCGCAGCTTCTCGTAGCGCTGCCGTAGGCCGGTGACCAGAGGATGGATCCGGGAATCGCCGGCCGCGGCGCCGATGGTCGCCGGTGAGGAGAGATCGCTCATCGTCCGCCCCCTTTTCTGAATCGAGAAACGTGGCTTCGTGTGACTGTAGCGAGTCGGTGCCGGAATGTCCATGATGGGGGCATGCCCGCTGTGTCATGATCTGGAGTCCAAGGAGATTACCCTGCTCAGATTCCTCCGCTACTCCGCCCTGCGCTCGCTGTATCCGCTCCTGGCGCTGGCGGCGATCTGGGGCTCCCTCCTGTGGGGGCCCTGGCTGTCGCTCCCGCTGGCCGTGGCGATGCTGCGTCTCGCGACCTACGTCGAGCGCTGGACCGGGCCGAGCCCGCCGGAGCTGGTGACCGCTCCCGCCTGGTTCGGACGCTGGCTCTCCCATCCGGAGGATGCGCACGGCCTGCTCTTCTGCCTCCTGCACTTCGCCGCCATCGGCTCGGCGTTCTGGCTCTGGCTTCATCCGCAGGTCACCGGTTTCACGACGCCGGGGCGGCAGCTCGGCTTCGCGCTGGGCGCGGGGATGTGGCTCGGCTGGTCCGGCGGCATCAACATGGGGATCAACTTCCACAGCCATGCCCACAAGCCGATCTTCAGGAGCGAGCCGCTGAACCGCTGGTTCGGCCGCTTGTGGACCCTTCCGGGCGGCATCCCTTCCCACTGGTGGCGCTACAAGCACCTGGCGGTTCATCACTCCCATCTCGGCGAGGACCGGGACTGGGTGCAGCCGGCGCGGCGGGCCGACGGGCGCTACGAGCACATGTGGATCTACGTTCTGCTGTACTGGCCGTGGCGCTGGGGCTACCACTTCGCGCGCGAGGTCCGGGAGGCGCCGGTCGCGGTGCGGCGCCGCTTTCTCTGGGAATTCGCTCTCTTCGCGGTGGCGTTCTCGATCCCCTTCTTCGTCGATCCCTGGATGGCGCTCGGGCTGTGGCTCTTCCCGGCCTGGGTGGGCGGCTCGATCATCATGGGCATGGGGATGTACTCGCAGCACGCCGGGGGCACCGACGAGCAGCGGTTCAGCCACACGACGACGTTCCTCTCGCACTTCTTCAACCTGACGATGTTCAACGCCGGCTTCCACATCGAGCATCACGAGCGGCCGGCGGTGCACTGGAGCGAGCTGCCGCGGCTGCACGCGGCGATGAAGCCCGAGCTGATCGCGGGCGGCGCCCACGTGGTGCCCTACGGCATCTATCACGCCTCGGGTTTGCTGAACTCGGTCTTCCGCTCGCGGCGAGGGTGGGAGCGCTTCCGCGAGCAGCACCCGGATTACCTGCCGCTGCAGGACTCTTCGTCGCCCCCTTCGCAGGCGCGCTTGTAGAGCTCGCGGGCGCGCACCGGATCGGGGATGACGCCGTCTCCCTTCTCGTACATCTCGCCGAGGGTGGCGCAGGCCAGGACGTCGCCGCCGTCGCAGGCGGTCTGGTAGAGGCGGACGGCCTGGTAGGGGTCCTTGGTGACGCCGAGGCCCTTGGCGTAGCGCACCGCGACGTTGTAGCAGCCCCGCGGCAGCCCGGCGTCGCACGCCTGCTGGTAGAGCGCGATGGCGCGGCCGTCGTCCTGCGGCACGCCGTTGCCGTTCGCGGTCATCACGCCGAGGTCGACGCAGCCGCGGGGATCGCCGGCGAGGCAGGCCCGCCGGTAGTAGCTGGCGGCGCGGACGGGGTCCGCGGCAACGCCGATCCCATCCTCGTAGATGGTGCCGAGATGCTGGCAGGCGCCGGCGTCGCCGTCGCGGCAGGCGCCCTCCAGGCGGTCCGCGGCGTCGGCGCCCGTCTGCGGCCCGCCGGCATCGGCCTGGACGGCCAGCACGTTGCGGCAGGAGAGGGTGTGCCCGCCTTCGCAGGCCTGGCGGAACAGGCCGGCGGCCCGCTTCTCGTCGCGGGGCACGCCGTCGCCGGCGTAGAGCAGGTCGGCGAGGTTGGCGCAGCCGAAGGCGTTGCGGCCGTCGCAGCTCTTCTCGAAGAAGGCGGCGGCCCGCGCCTTGTCCACGGCCACGCCCTCGCCGTCGCGGTAGAGGACGCCGAGATTGAAGCAGCCCATGGGGTCTCCCGCCTCGCAGGGAGTCCCCTCGCAGGCGCGGCGGTAGAGCTCGGCCACCTGCTTCATGTCCGTGGGAGCGCCCAGGCCGTGCTGGTGGTGGTAGGCGAGGTTCGTGCAGCCGCGGCCGTCCCCGAGGTCGCAGGCACGGCCGTAGGCGAGCAGGGCGAGGCTGCGGTTCCGGGGAGTCCCGCGGGCCATTTCAAAATGGAGGCCGACGTTGTAGCAGCCCGCGCCGTCGCCGCCCTCGCAGGCCTGCTGGTAGAGGCTCATCGCCCGGTCATCGTCCTTGGGCACGCCCCGGCCCGTGGCATAGAGGAAGGCGAGGTGCGCGCAGCCCGCGGCAATGCCACCGTCGCAGCCCCGGCGGGCGAGATCCAGGATGCGGGCGTCGGCGGCGGTGCCGCCGTAGCCGCTGATGTAGCGGCCGCCGAGCTCGGCGCACCCGGCGGCGCTGCCGGCCTGGCAGGCCTGGTCGAAGATGCGGTTGGCGTGCTCCTGATCGGCCGTCACTCCCCGGCCTTGAACGTAGAGCAGGCCGAGTTGGTAGCAGCCCTCGCCTTGACCGGCCGCGCAGGTCTTCTCATGCAGCGCGAGGGCGCCGGCCAACGTCACCGATTTTTCGAGGATCTCCGTTCCTCGCAGCACCCTGAGCTTGACCTCCTGCCCGGGGAGCTTCTCGAGGAGCAGGCGATCCAGAGTGCAGTCGCCGTCCACGGTTGCGCCGTTGAGGGCCACGAGCTGATCGCCGGGACGGAGGCCGGCGCGGTCGGCGGGACCGTCCTTCTCGAAGTCCTGCAGGATCGCTCCATCCCCTCGCAGGCCGGCGCCGAGCGCCGCGGGGCCTGACAGATCGGTGTCCTGCGCGCAGCCGAGCGCCAGCAGCAGCCAAGCGACGAGGAGAAAGCGCATGCGTGCTCTTTACTGCCGGGCCCCTGCCTCCAGCACGCGCCGGGGCGGCGTGCGCACGTCCCAGATCAGCCCCA
>DATBGJ010000155.1:0-2525 GCA_036558045.1 Thermoanaerobaculia bacterium | reverse complement strand
TCTTTGTCTTTCTCCCTCCTCTCCCTCGGGGAGAGGAGGGCCGGGGAGGTGAGGGCCGGCGGCGCGAGAACGCACCGATTCAAGTGAGCTTTGGGATCGGCTTACGTTGGCCCCGCGCTTGCAATCAACTCCAGGCGCGTGAAGTTTGACCGCGATCCCAACAACTAAAGGAGACCCTCACATGGCTGACGATCGCTACACGACCACAGGACACACCACCACCGCCGAGCTCGAGCGCGAGGCCAGGGAAGACGCCAATCGCGATCCCATCACCGGCGAGCCCGGCGCGCATCCGGTCGGCACCGGCGTCGGCGCTGTCGGTGGCGCGGCTACGGGCGCTGCCGTTGGTGGCGCTGTCGGCGGGCCGGCGGGCGCGCTGATCGGCGCCGCCGTCGGCGGTGTCGCCGGCGGCCTCGCCGGCAAGGGCGTCGCCGAATCGGTGAACCCCACCGAGGAGGAAGCCTACTGGCGTAAGAGCTACTCGACACGGCCCTACGCCGCCAACCGCACCTATGACGATCTGGGTCCGGCCTACCGCTACGGTTGGGAGTCGAAGGTCCGCCACGCCGACCGCCGATGGAATGACGTCGAGGGCGACCTCGAGCGCGGCTGGGACAAGGCCAAGGCGAATTCCAAGCTCGGCTGGCACGAGGCCAAGGACGCCACCCGCGACGCCTGGCACCGCGTCGAGGAAGCCCTGCCCGGCGACGCCGACCGCGACGGAAGATAGCCGCTGAGGCGATAGGGGCGCCCCTCGCGGGCGCCCCCGGCACCCCAAGGAGGACACCATGAAAGACGAACGCGAATCGGCCTCCGGCAGGACCTCGACGGTCGAGCTGGAGGAAGAGACGAAACACCCGGCGGGCGCCGCCGAGCACGAGCACCGGCACGTCACCAACCTGGCCACGCCGGCGCTCAACCTGTACGACAAGATCAACTCGATCTTCGGCACCGGTGCCGGCATCTCTCCGGGGCTCGGTCCCGCCACTCCGACCACCGCCGCTGACGTGACGCGCCCCGGGATCACCGGGTTGGACCGTGATTTCGCGGCCGGTGAGCCGGGGACGGTCCACGATCCCCTGCTCACCGAGGAGGACGACCGACACTGGCGTGAAACCTACGCCTCCAGGCCCTACGCCCGGAGCGGCAGCACCTACGACGAGTACCGACCGGCTTATCTGTACGGCACCGCAGCCGCCCGCCACTACCGGGGACGCCGCTGGGAGGACGTGGAGGGGGACCTCGAGCGTGACTGGCACGAGGCCAGGGGCAGCTCCGGCAGCGCCTGGCACGACGTCAAGGAAGCCGTGCGCGACGCCTGGCACCGGGTCGAAAGGGCCCTGCCGGGCGACGCCGACCGCGACGGCCGGTAGGGAACGTCGTTTTCACATAAGAGAGCCCGGGCGTGAAGAGCGCCCGGGCTCGCGTTTCTCGGTTCGCCGTATCCAGAAAGGAGGAAACGATGAGGAAGCTTGTCAGAGTGGCCGCTCTCGTGCTCCCGCTGTCCCTTCTGGTTCCGCTCTCGTCTCGGGCGCACATTCCGCAAGCGCAGGCTGCCGCTACCGTGGAGACGGCGGTCCTGGTTGTGATCCCCACGCCTGCCGTGGAGCTGTCCAACCGGAGCCTGGCCGACGAGATCTTCAAAGCCGGTTTGCCGAACGGCGGGATCGCCGTTGTATCCGTGGGTCGCTGCAGCCAATCTTGCGCCCCCTGCCTGGGCTATTGTCCACCCGACGACGACGGAAGACACCAGTCCTGCTTACCCTACTGCCCATAGCCTGACCCGGTTCCACCTCTGTACCCCTCTCCCGACCAGAGCAGGTCGCGGAAAGGGGTACCCGCGGGGGGCTTTCAAGCCGGGCGGCAGTGCGCCGTATAATCCTTCACGATGGCCCCTCGCTTCGATGCCGAGAACCTCACGCTCGACCTCTCCGTCGCCGATCTCCTCGAAGGACCGCTGCGCAGCCTCGGCTTCTCCAGCCGCGGCGGCTACGAGCGGATGTGGCTCGGCCAGGCCATCCACGGGAAATACCAGGAGCAGGCGCTGGAGACGGATCCCTCCTACCGCCGCGAGGTCGCCATCTCCTACAGCTTCGAGCACCGCGGCTGGAAGGTGACCGTGCAGGGCCGCATGGACGGCCTGCGGCGCGATCCGGACGGTGCGCTCGTCGTCGAGGAGATCAAGTCCGTGCGGCGCGGCGCCGGCCTGCCGCCGGCGGTGCGCGAGAGCTACCAGCGCCAGGCTCTCCTCTATGCCTGGATGCTGTCGCGGAAGGAGACGGCGCCCGTGCGCGCCGAGCTGGTGCTGATCGCGATCGGCAGCGACGAGACCGAGCGCGAGGCCCTGGAGCCCGATTTCCGCTACCTCGAAGCGGCCATCCGCCGGCGCGTCAACTCGCTCCTCCACGCCTGGGAGGCCGAGCGCCGCCGCGCCGCGGACCGCCACGCCGCGGCCGAGCGGCTCGTCTTCCCCTACGGCGAGCCGCGGCCCGGCCAGGAGCTGATCCTCGCCGCCGTCGAGACCG
>DATBGJ010000154.1:0-5557 GCA_036558045.1 Thermoanaerobaculia bacterium | reverse complement strand
CCGCCACGTCCACCCCTCGACCCTGTACCCGGGCGGGGTCGGCACGGTCGCCACGGTGCAGCTGTTCACCGACTACCTGACCCGCCTGATGCGCTACGTCGAGTTCATGAAGCGGGTGGTCCCCATGCACGACGATCTCTTCAATTTCTTCTACGAGGCCCTGCCCGGCTACGAGCAGGTGGGCAACCGCCGCATCCTGCTGGGCTGCTGGGGGAGCTTCCAGGACCCCGAGGTCTGCAACTTCCACTACAAGGACATGACCGACTGGGGACGCCGGATGTTCGTGACGCCGGGCGTCGTCGTCGACGGCAAGCTGGTCACCAACGACCTGGTGAAGATCAACCTCGGCATCCGCATCCTGCTCGGCAGCTCCTACTATGAAGACTGGAAAGGGCACGAGGTCTTCGTCAAGAAAGATCCGCTGGGCAACCCGGTGGACGAGCGCCATCCGTGGAACCAGCACACCATCCCGAAGCCGCAGAAGCGGGACTTCGACGGCAACTACAGTTGGGTGATGTCGCCGCGCTGGTACGACGGCAAGGACCATCTGGCGCTCGACACCGGCGGCGGCCCGATCGCGCGCCTGTGGTCGACGGCGCTCTCCGGGCTGGTGGACATCGGCTACGTCAAGGCGACGGGCAACAGCGTGGTGATCAACCTGCCGAAGACGGCCACCAAGCCGCCGGTGACGTTCGAGTGGAAGGTGCCGCAGTGGAGCAACACCATCGAGCGCAACCGGGCGCGCACCTACTTCCAGGCCTACGCCGCCGCCTGCGCCCTGCACTTTCTCGACCAGGCCCTGAAGGAGGTGCGGGCCGGCCACACCAAGACCTGGGAGACCTTCGAGGTGCCCAAGGACGCCATCGGCTGCGGCTTCACCGAGGCGGTGCGCGGCGTGCTCTCGCACCACATGGTGATCCGCGACGGCAAGATCGCCAACTACCACCCGTATCCGCCGACGCCGTGGAACGCCAACCCGCGCGACGTCTACGGCACGCCGGGGCCCTACGAGGACGCGGTCCAGGGCTGCCCCATCTTCGAGGAGAACGAGCGCGACAAGTTCAAGGGCATCGACGTCATGCGCACGGTGCGCAGCTTCGATCCGTGCCTGCCGTGCGGCGTCCACATGTATCTCGGCGACGGCAAGGTGCTCGAGGAGCGCCATTCGCCGATCCTGCCGCACAACGGCTGAGGACGCGCGTGCCGCAGGCGAAAAATCTCCGCGCGGTCAGCGACCGCATCGAAGGGCTGCTCGCCGAGGTGCGGGCGATCGGCGATCCGCGCGCCCGGGAGACGGCGGAGGAGTTGGCGCGGCTCCTGGTGGAGCTCTACGGCGCGGGCCTCGAGCGCATGCTCGCGATCGCCGGCGAGGCCGGCGCCGGAGAGATGATCGACCGCTTCGCGGCGGACGACCTCGTCGCCAGCCTGCTCATCCTCCACGGCCTGCACCCGCAGGACGCCGCGAGCCGCATCGCCGCCGCCCTCGAGCGCGTGCGCCCCCACCTCGGCTCGCACGGCGGCGACGTGCGGTTCCTCGGCGTCGAGGACGGCGTCGCGCGGTTGCGCCTGGAGGGGAACTGCCACGGTTGCCCCTCCTCGACGATCACCATGAAGCTGGCGATCGAGCGGGCCATCGAGGAGGCGGCGCCCGAGGTGGTGCGCATCGAGGTCGAGGGGGTGGCCGCCGCGCCGGAAGCGGCTCCCGCCGTCGTCGACTCCGTCGTCCAGATCGGACAGATCGGGCTGCAGTGTCCCAGCGAGCTCGAGGCCGGCCGTGGGTGACGGCGAGGAGAGCGCCCGTTTCATCCGCCAGTTGAGGGGCTTCGTCGGCGCGCGCGGCTCGCGGCCGCAGGCGAGCATGGGCGAGCGGTGCGAGCTCTGCGGCCAGCTCCTGCCCGAGCGGCACGGGCACGTCGTCCACCTGGAGAAGCGGAACCTGCTGTGCGCCTGCCGGGCCTGCTACCTCCTCTTCACCGCCGGGGGCGCGGGCGGCGGCAAGTACCGCGCGGTGCCCGAGCGCTGGGTCGACCTCGGCGAGGGCGTCCTCACCGGCGAGCAATGGGAGCGGGCGCAGATCCCGGTGGATCTCGCGTTCTTCTTCTTCAACTCCTCGCTCGGCCGCACCGTGGCGTTCTACCCCAGCCCCGCCGGCGCCACGGAATCGCTGTTGCCGCTTTCGACCTGGCGGGAGGTCGAGCAGGCGAACCCGGCGCTCGCGGACCTCGCTCCCGACGTCGAGGCGCTGCTGGTCTACAAGCGGCCTGAAGGCTTCGAGAGCTGGCTGGTGCCCATCGACGCCTGCTACGAGCTGGTGGGGATCGTGCGCCGGCACTGGCGCGGCTTCCAGGGCGGCGAAGAGGCGTGGCGCGCCATCGAGATGTTCTTCGCCGGCCTGCGCTCGCGGGTCGGCGGGGCGGCGGCCGCGGCCGGGACGGCGGGATGAGCGACCTGAGCTTCGCCGTGCTGGGAGCCCGCGCCGTGCCGTACGCCGCGGTGCCCACCCTCGTCTTCCGGCTGCGCATCGCCGAGGCCACGGGCGAGCGCATCCACACCATCGCGCTGCGCTGCCAGATCCAGATCGAGCCGCGCCGGCGCCATTACTCGGCAGACGAAGAGGAGCGCCTGCTGGAGCTCTTCGGCGAGCCGCAGCGCTGGGGCCAGACCCTGAAGACGATCCTGTGGACCCACGCCTCGCTGATGGTGCCGGGCTTCACGGGGAGCACGGAGGTCGATCTGCCGGTGACCTGCACCTACGACTTCGAGGTGACGGCGGCCAAGTACTTCCACGGCCTCGACGACGGCGAGATCCCCCTGCTGCTGCTGTTTTCCGGCACCGTCTTCACCCGCGGCCAGAGCGGCTTCAGCGTCGAGCCGGTGCCGTGGGAGAAGGAGGCGTCCTTCCGCCTGCCGGTGCGCGTGTGGCGCGAGCTGATGGACCACTACTTCCCCGGCGGCGCCTGGATCCGCCTGCGGCGCGACAGCCTGGACGCGCTCCACCGCTTCCGCGGCCGGCGGGCGCTGCCGAGTTGGGACGACGCTCTCGAGGTCCTGCTGCAGGGCGCGGAGGAGGAGCCGTCGTGAGCTTCGAGCTGGCCCAGAAGGTGGCCGACGCCGTGCTCTACGAGGGCTACGTGCTCTACCCGTACCGCGCCTCGGCAACGAAGAACCGCGTGCGCTGGCAGTTCGGCGTGGTGGTGCCCCGCGGCTACAGCGAAGAGTCTTGGGAGATGCAGACGGAATGCCTCGTCGAGCCGGGCGACTCCCCCGAGATCGATCTCCGGGTGCGTTTCCTCCAGGTGCAGGCGAGGACGATCGAAGCGAGCCTGGACACCGAGGGCAACGCGTTTCGTCCGGTCGAGACCCTGGAGGTCGGAGACCGCACGCTGGTGACCTGGGAGGAAGGGGTCGAGCGGTGCTTCGATGAGACGATCGCGCTCGCCGATCTGACCGAAGAACGCCGGATCCCCATCGCGGCGCCGGCCGGACGGGAGACCGAGCTGGTGCGCGGCCCGGACGGCGCCGTCGCGGGCCGCATCGTGCGCGAGCGCTGGCCGGTCTCGGCGCTCGTCCGCATCGCCGCCGAGCCGGCGGGCGGTCTCGTCAAGCTGCGGGTGCGCATCGAGAATGCCGGAGATTGGCAAGGCGCCGGCCGCGACGAGGCGCTCCGCCGCTCGCTGATCGGCGCCCACACGCTGCTCGCCGTGCGCGATGGATCGCTCGTCTCGCTGCTCGATCCGCCGCCGGAGGCAGCCTCTACCGTCGCGGCGTGCACGAACCTGCACACCTGGCCGGTGCTGATCGGCGAGGAAGGCGCGAGGGACGTGCTGCTCTCCTCCCCCATCATCCTCTACGACTACCCGCAGGTGGCGCCGGAGAGCCCGGGAGACCTCTGCGACGCGACGGAGATCGACGAGATCCTCATGCTGCGCGTGATGACCCTCACCGAGGAGGAGAAACGGGAGGCCCGCGGCACCGACGAGCGGGCGCGGCAGATCGTCGAGCGCTCCGATTCCATCCCGCCCGAGGTCTTCGAGCGTCTGCACGGCGCGGTCCGCTCTCTCAATTCCCCCTCTCCAGCTCCGCTGGAGAGGGGGCCAGGGGGTGAGGTCTCGAAGGGCATACCGCCAGCTCCTCCACCAGCCCTCATGGATTGGGAGTCGTTCCTGAACCCCCCCGGAGCCGTGCCGCCGGAGGAGGCGTTCCTGGACCTGGGAGAGGCGCGGCTGGCGAAAGGCTCGCGCGTCCGGCTGCATCCCAAGCGGAGCGCCGATTCCATGGACCTGTTCCTCGCCGGCCGGACGGCGCGCGTCCAGGGGATCTACCGCGACGTCGAGGACGCCGCCTACGTGGCGGTCTCCCTGGAGGACGATCCGGCAAGCGATCTGCATGACTGGCATGGGCGGTTCTATTACTTCTACCCGGAGGAGGTCGAGCCGCTGGCAGAAAGGAGCTCCTATGCGGCAGGTGGTTCTGGGCGCGCTGGCGCTCGCCATGGGGATGGTCCTGATCCAGTCGTTTCCGGATCTGGTCCGCTACCTGAGAATCAAGCGGATGTAGAGACCCCGCGCATCCTGATCGCCGGCGTCGGCAACATCTTCCTGGGGGACGACGGCTTCGGCGTCGAGGTCGCCAGGCGTCTCGCCGCGATGGAGCTGCCCGGGCACGTGCGGGTGGCCGACTTCGGCATCCGCGGCGTCCATCTGGCGTACGAGCTGCTCGAACGGGGCTACGATACGACGATCCTGGTGGACGCCACGCCGCGCGGGCGCGAGCCGGGGACCGTATACCTGATCGAGCCCGATCTCGACCAGCTCGGCGGCGAAGGTCCAGGCCTGGCCGACGCCCACGGCATGGATCCCCGCACGGTCTTCGCGCTGCTGAAGACCCTGGGCGGCACGCCGGGGCGCGTGCTGATCGTGGGCTGCGAGCCGGCGCGCACGGAGGAGGAGATGGGATTGAGCGCGGCCGTCACGGCCGGCGTCGACGAAGCGATACGGCTGATCCTCGACCTGCTCGCGCGGGAGGATCCCGTCGCGGCAGGGACCGGCATTCAACGAAAGGAGGCGGTCTCATGAGCTGGTGGCAATGGGTGCTCATCATCCTGTTGGCTGGAGCGGTGATCCTGACGTTGACCCAGATCAAGAGCCTGTTGCGCTACATTAGGATCAAGCAGATGTAACGATCCGGAGAACGCGACCTCGTCATGAAATCCATCCTCATCCTGGGCCTGCTGATGGGCATGCGCCACGCCATGGAGGCGGACCACCTCGCCGCCGTGGCGAGCCTCGCCACCCGCGGCCGCGGCGTGCGGGGCACCGTGCTGCGCGGCGCCGTCTGGGGCCTCGGCCACACCCTCTCGCTCGCGCTCGCCGGCGGGGCCTGCCTGCTGCTCGGCATGGCGATTCCGGAGCGCGTGGCGCGCATGCTGGAGCTGGCGGTGGGGGTCATGCTGCTGGTTCTTGGCGCCGAGGTGCTGTGGCGCCTCCACCGCCGGCGGATCCACGTGCACGTGCACCGCCACGGCGACGGCACCGTCCATCTCCACGCCCACGGCCAC
>DATBGJ010000153.1:0-13627 GCA_036558045.1 Thermoanaerobaculia bacterium | reverse complement strand
CCGCCACGTCCAGGTGGCCGAAGTTGCTTTTTACTGACCCGATGGCGCAGAAGCCCCGGCGGTCGGTGTACTCGCGGAACGCCCGCGTCACCGCCTGGATCTCGATCGGATCGCCGAGCGCCGTGCCGGTGCCGTGGGCCTCCAGGTAGCCGATCGTCTCCGGGTCCACCGCCGCCACCGCCATCGCCTCGCTGATCACCGCCGCCTGCCCCTCGACGCCCGGCGCCGTGAAGCCGACCTTCAGGCTGCCGTCGTTGGTGACCGCCGAGCCCAGGATGACGGCGCGGATGGTGTCGCGGTCGGCCACCGCGTCCGCCAGCCGCTTGAGGACGACGAGCCCGGCGCCGGAGCCGAAGATGCTCCCCTGGGCCGCGGCGTCGAAAGCCCGGCAGTGGCCGTCCGGCGACACCACGGAGCCCGGCACGTAGCGGTAGCCGAGGCCGGCGTCGGCCTGGATCGACACGCCGCCGGCGAGCGCCAGGTCGCACTCCTCGTTGAGCAGCGCCTGACAGGCGGTGTGGACGGCGACGAGCGAGGTCGAGCAGGCGCACTGCACGCTGTGGCTCGGCCCCCGCAGGTTGAGCTTGTAGGAGATGCGCGTGGCGAGCGCGTCCGAGGCGTTGCCCAGCACCACCTGCAGCGGATCGGCCCCGGCGGTCAGCGGGTTGCCGGCGAGGTGGAAGAGGAGGTAGGTCGAGAGGGTGGCGCCGGCGTAGACGCCCACCCGGCCGGGGGTCTCCTGGGGATCGTAGCCGGCGCTCTCCAGGGCCTCCCAGGCGCACTCGAGGAGCACCCGGTGCTGCGGGTCCATGAGCTCCGCCTCGCGCGGGTTGACGCCGAAGAAGAGGTCGTCGAAGCAGTCGTGGTCGTCCATCTGCGAGACGGCCTTCACCCAGGCCGGATCGGCGAGCCGGGCGGCGTCGAGCCCGCGCGCCGCGAGCTCCGCGGCGCCGGGGAAGCGCACCGCCTCGACTCCCGCGCGCAGGTTGCGCCACAGCTCCGCCACGTCGCGGGCGCCGGGGAAGCGCCCGGCCATCCCCACGATGGCGATCTCGGTGCCGGTCGGCTCTCGGCGCGCGGCGGCCATCAGAACAGGAACACCGTCTTGGCGATGAGCGAGCGTCCGGGAGTGCCGAACAGCGGCTGCCGGGGATCGAAGAAGTCGACGTAGCTGCGGATGTCCTGGTAGACGATGTAGAGCTTGGAGCCCGGCCGGAACTCCCAGTCGACGTCGAACTTGGTGCGCAGGTTGGCGCCGCGCGCCCACTGCCACCACGAGCGGACGGAGAGGCGGTTGGACCAGGCGTAGGTGATCTCGCCCAGCAGGATGTCGGAGGTGAAGCTGCCCTCCTTCAGGTGCACCTCCGTCTCCTGGAAGGTGGCGGCGGTGAAGAGGCCGGGGATCGGCCGGTAGGCGACGAAGCCGAAGGTCTGCAGGAAGTGGCCGTCGTAGTAATCGCCCCAGGCGACGCGCCCCGCCGCGCCGAGCGGCTTCGTGTAGTCGGTCTGGAAGCCGAAGAAGTGATGGAGAAAGTGGTAGGAGCCGGGCGGAATGACGACGCCGCGCTTGATCTCGAACGGCGAGGCGAGCACCTCCGTCTCGTCGTAGAGCTTGTAGGCGATGCCCGACGAGTCGCGGAAGTAGGCGCTGTACTTGAGGTGGTTGATCCGCGTCTGCAGCTCGCCCGTCGCGCGGTCGGTGATGTAGTCCAGGTCGTAGACGAACCAGGCCTGCTTGAACGGTCCGCGCTGGGGCCAGAGGATCCAGTAGTTGTCGGTGCGGAAGGCCTTGATGCCGGTGCGGCTGATGAATCCCAGCTCGTCGTTGAAGCCCTCGCCGACCTCGGTGTACTCCTCGTGGAAGCGCCAGCTCCGGCTGTCCCAGTAGAGGTCGGCGGAGCCCGCCCAGTCGTCCCCCGCGATCTCCGGCGTCGAGCTCTTGGCGAACCAGCCGCCGGTGCGCAGGCTCGGCGTCAGGGTGATGTCCCAGTCCGCGCCGCCGACGCGGTTCTGGTCGCCGGTGGCGTCCTTCGACAGGCCGATGACGCCGAAGGTCGAGCCGTTGCCGAGGTCGCGCCGCAGCCGCGCCACGCTGTAGGTCGTGCGCGGCTCGTCGATCAGGCCGCCGTAGCCGTCGGACTTGCGCGTCGACTCGGTCTGCAGGCTGAGGACCCCGACGTCGTACTTCCCCTCGTGGCCGGTCAGCTTGACGCCGCCGAGGATGGGGATCGTCGCGAGGCCCCCCTGGGCGAGGCCGATCTGGCGGCTGAAGAAGAGGAAATACTCCGAGGTGTGCTCGGGATCGGGCCGCTGGCCGGCGTAGAAGACGTTCGCCCCTTCGAGGAAGAACGCCCGCTTCTCCGGGAACAGCAGGGGGTTGCGCGTCAGGTTGACGTCCTGCTCGTCGGCCTCGGTCTCCGAGAAGTCGGTCTTCACCGTCACGTCGGCCACCAGGTCGGAGGCTAGGTTGACCTTGAGGTCGCCGCCGGCGTGGGTGATCGAGGAGGTGTCGCCGTCGTGCTGCGGCCGCTCGCCGCCGGCGGTGACGTAGGGGGAGAAGTGGAAGCGGCTGCCCGGCTGCACGCCCTGCAGGCCGGTGAGCGTGCCGGCATTGGAGACCTTGTAGCGCGCGTACCAGGAGTGCTCCAGCGGCTTCCAGTAGGAGCGCTCCTGCTTGTGCGCCACCTCCCGCTCGACGTTGAACCCCCACACCTGCTCCGGCGTGTTGGGGAAGCGCAGGGTGCGCCAGGGGATCGCCATCTCGGAGGTCCAGCCGCCCTCGTCGCGCGAGCCTTCGACGCTCCACAGGCCGTCCCAGTCGAGGTTGACCTGCTCGCCCTCGTTCCTCACCAGGCCGTCGAACTTCACGCCTCCCGAGTTGGTGGTGAAGAGGAAGGCGCTGCGCCCGTCGTGATAGGTGTCGAGGAGGATGGTCACGGTGTCGTCGTAGCCCATGTCGCTGTCGCGCGTCAGCGTGGTGGTGACGATCTTCTTGGGCTCCGAGTCGTGGCAGCGGAGGCCGATGTAGAGGTTGTCCGCGTCGTAACCCAGGAAGACCTCGGTCGGCTCGGTGGCCGGCGCGCCCTCCTTCGGCTCGATCTGGATGAAGCCGTCCAGGTGCGCGGCGTCCTGCCACTCTCCCTCGGCCATGTGGCCGTCGATGACCGGCGCCTTCGCGAGGCGCGTGGGAGCCACGGTGTAGGCGCGTTCCTGCGGCCGCGCCGGGAGCGCCGCCAGCAGCAGGAGCAGGCCGGCCGTCAGGATGCGATGGGGGACGATGAGACCCTTCTGATGCATTGCTTTCACACTCCTCGGATGGGGGCGCGCCGCTGCGCCAGACGTTCCCGCCGCCGCTCGCCACGGCTGCGGCTCTCCTCCACGGCCACCGGCGCCGCCGCTTGCGGCACCAGCAGGCGCGCCAGCGACGCCACCGTCGGACCTTCGAAGATGCTGACCTCGGAGACGTCGACGCCGAGCTCCTTCTTCAGCCGCGAGATGACGCGGATGGCCATCAGCGAGTTGCCGCCGAGATCGAAGAAGTTGTCGTGGACGCCGATCCGCTCGATTCCCAGCAGCTCTTCCCAGACGGCGGCGATCTGCCGCTCGGCGTCGCTCTGCGGCGCCACGTAGGCGTTGGCGAGCATCGGCCGCGGGTGCGCCGGCCGCGCCTCCTGGGCCTCCTCCAGCTCCGCCAGCGCCTGCGTCCCGCGAGCGTTCTCCAGGCGCGCCGGCAGATCGAGGGTGGAGACCACCAGCCAGGGCGCCGGCGCCGCCAGGGCACGGCGGAAGGCCTCCACTCCCTCGGCGTTGCGCAGGCCCAGTTTGAGCTCCTGCTGCCGCCACTCCCGCAGCTCCGCCGGCACCTCGGTCTCCACCGCCATGCCGACCTCCCGCCAGGCGTCCCAGCCGATCGACAGGGTGCGCTCGCCGCGGGCGGCGCGCGCCTGGGCGAAGGCGTCGAGGAAGGCGTTGGCCGCCACGTAGTCCACCTGCCCCGGCTGCGCCAGCACCGCCGTGATGGAGGAGAAGAGGACGAGGAAGTCGAGCGGCCGGCCGCGGAAGATCTCGTCGAGGGCCAGGGCCCCCCGCACCTTCGGCGCCAACACCGGCTCGGCGGTCTCCCGGGTCTTGCGCTGGATGATGCCGCCGCCCGCCCGGCCGGCGGCGTGGACGGCGCCGTGCACGGCGCCGAAGCGCGCCAGCGCCTCCTCCACCACGGCCTGCAGCGCCGCCGGATCGGCCGCGTCGGCGGCGGCCAGCATCACCTCCGCTCCCACCGCCTCCATCTCCTGCACCCTGTAGATGCGCCGGCTCACCGGGTTGGTGTCGTCGTGGGCGGCGAGCCACTCCTCCCAGTCCTCGCGCGCCGGCAGCGGCCGGCGGCTCACCAGGACGAGCCGGGCGGAGACCGCGCGCGCCAGGAAGCCGGCCACCTCCAGGCCGAGGCCGCCGAGGCCGCCGGTGATCAGGTAGACGCCGCGCTCGCGCAGCCCGGCGGGCAGCCCCGGCGGCTGCTGTGGCACGGGCGACGGCGTGAATTCCTGCAGCCAGCGGAAGGTGCCGCGCAGCGCCACCGTCTCGCTCCCCTCCCAGGCCAGGTCGAGCTCCGCGGCGACGCGGCCGGCCAGCCGCAGCAGGCTGTCGCCGTTGGTCCGCGGCAGCACCACGTCGAGAGCGCGGCAGGAGAGGTTGGGGTACTCGCGCGGCATGACGCGGCAGGGCCCGAGCACCAGGGACCCCGCGGGCCGCAGCTCCTCCTCGCCGGTCACCGCCTGCACGCCGTCGGTCACCGCGAGGATGCGCACCGGCTCGGTGGCGCTCCGCTTGCCCAGGGCCTGCGCCAGGAACGTCAGGCTGTAGAACCCCAGCTCCAGCGCCCGCTCGAGCCCGGCGGAGGCCGCGGCGGGCGCGCCGACGTTCCACAGGTGCACGATGGCGCCGGGCAGGCTGTTGAGCCGCGCCAGCTCCTCGATCAGGGCGTCGTAGCCGGCGGCGTTCCAGGCGTCGATGGTGAAGGCGCGCTCGCCGGTGCGGGCGAAGACCTGGCCGGGCACGACGGTGAACACCTCGCGGCCCCGCCCCTCCAGCACCCGCGCCAGCTCGTCGCCCAGGCCGTGCTCGTCGAGGAAGACGAGGCACAGGCGCGCGTCCGGCTCGGCTGTCAGCACCGGCGCCGCCGGCGGCGCCTGCCGCCACGCCGGCACGTAGAACCAGGAGCCGGCGTCGCTCCGCCGCTTGCCGACGGCGCGCTCGCGGCCGTCCCGGCGCGGCTCCACCCAGTAGCGCTGGCGCTGGAAGGGATAGGTCGGCAGGGGCACCCGCCGCCGCCGCTCGTGGGCGTGGAAGCCGCTCCAGTCCACCTCCACGCCGGCGAGCCAGAGCCGGGCGAGCGTGCCGAGCAGGAAGGGGAGGTCCTCCGCCTGCTCGCGCGCGTGGCGCAGCGACGGCAGCATCGTCTGCTGCGCCGTGCGGGAGGGGTGCCGCCGCGCCAGCGTGGTGAGGGAGTTGCCGGGGCCGACTTCCAGCAGCACCCGGCCGGGCTCCTTCAGCAGCTCCGTCATCCCCTCCGAGAAACGCACCGGGCAACGGATGTGCTCCGCATAATAGGCGGGGTCGGTCGCCTCTTCCGGACGGATCCAGGTGCCCGTCAGGTTGGAGAGGTAGGGCAGCCGCGGCGGCGACAGGCGGACGTCGGCCATGCGCTCGCCGAACGGCTTGAGGATGGGGTCCATCATCGCCGAGTGGAAGGCGTGCGAGGTGTGGAGCGGCCGCGCGTCGACGCCGCGCGCCATGAGCTCCGCCCGCAGCGCCTCCACCGCCGGCGACGGACCCGCCACCACGCACAGCGAGGGGCGGTTCACCGCCGCCAGCGACAGCTCGCCGCCGAGCAGCGGCAGCACCTCCGCCTCGGGCAGGGAGACGGCCAGCATGGCGCCCGGCGGCAGGCTCTGCATGAGCCGGCCGCGGGCCGCCACCAGGGCCAGGCCGTCGCGCAGGGTGAAGACGCCGGCGAGGCAGGCGGCCACGTACTCGCCGAGCGAGTGGCCGATCATCGCCTGCGGGCGGACGCCCCACTGCATCCACAGCGTCGCCAGCGCATACTCGACGACGAACAGCGCCGGCTGCGCCATCGCCGTCTGCCGCAGCCGGTCCGCCGCTCCTTCCTCCTCGCCCGCCGGCGGGAAGAGCAGTTGCCGCAGGTCGAGCCCGAGGTGCGGGCGCAGCAGCTCGCAGCAGCGGTCCACCTCGGCGCGGTAGGCGGGCTCGGAGTCGTAGAGCCCGCGCCCCATGTTCGGATACTGCGCGCCCTGGCCGCTGAACAGGAAGACCACCGGCCGGTCGCCGGGCTCCGAGGTCAGGGTGAGGAGGCGCTCCGGATCGCGCATGGCGAGGGCGCGCGCCGCGTCCTCCGGGCTGCCGGCGAGCAGCGCCCGGCGGTGGCCGAAGGGGCGGCGGCCCACCTGCAGGGTGTAGGCGACGTCGGCGAGGTCCAGCAGCGGATTGCGCTCCAGGAAGTCCGCCAGCCGGTCGCTGGCCTGCTCCAGGGCCGCCTCGCTGTGGGCGGAGAGCAGCAGCAGCTTGTGGGCTCGCGAGGGTCCCGAGGGCTCCAGGACCGGCGCCTCCTCCAGGATGACGTGGGCGTTGGTGCCGCCCATGCCGAGCGAGGTGGAGCCCGCCCGCCGCGGCAGGCCGCCCTCCGTCGTCCACTCGCGCAGCGCCGTGTTGACGAAGAACGGGCTGTTGGCGAAGTCGATCTGCGGGTTCGGCCGCTCGAAGTGCAGGCTGGGCGGGATCTGCTTGTGCTCCAGCGCCAGCACCGTCTTGATCAGGCCGCAGACGCCGGCCGCCGAGTCGAGGTGGCCGATGTTGGTCTTCAGCGAGCCGATGGCGCAGAAGCCCCGCCGGTCGGTGTGGGCGCGGAAGGCCTGGGTCAAGGCGGCGATCTCGATGGGATCGCCCATCGGCGTCGCCGTGCCGTGGCACTCGACGTAGGTGAGGGTGTCGGGCGTCACGCCGGCGTTCTCGTAGGCCGCCGAGTAGACCTCCACCTGGCCGTCGACGCTGGGCGCCGTGTAGCTCACCTTGAGCGAGCCGTCGTTGTTGCAGGCCGAGCCCTTGATCACCGCATGGATGTGGTCGCCGTCGCGCAGCGCGTCGGCCAGGCGCTTGAGCACCACGATGCCGGCGCCGTGGCCGCTGACGAACCCCTTGGCACGCGCGTCGAAGGCCCGGCAGTGGCCGTCGGGCGAGGTGGTGCCGCCGTCGTGGAACATGTAGCCGGAGAGCTCCGGCAGGTGGATGGAGACGCCGCCGGCGAGCGCCATGTCGCAGTCGCGGTTGAGCAGGCTCTGGCAGGCCACGTGGACGGCCACCAGCGAGGTCGACGAGGCGCTCTGGATGGTGATGCTCGGCCCCTTCAAGTTGAGCTTGTAGGAGACGCGCGAGGTCAGCGGGTCCTTGTCGTTGCCGAGCGACGCCTGCAGGGTTTCCGCCGAGGCCACCAGCTCGAGGTGCGAGAGCAGGTTGGTGATCAGGTAGGTGTTCATGCTCTCGCCGCCGAACACCCCGACGCGCGCCAGCGGCTTGCCGGAGTTGTAGCCGGCCCGTTCCAGCGCCTCCCAGCAGCACTCCAGGAACAGGCGGTGCTGCGGGTCCATCAGCTCCACCTCGCGCGGCGCGAGGCCGAAGAAGGCGGCGTCGAAGGTGTCCACGTCGCCGAGCACCCCCTTGGCCTTCACGTAGTCGGGGTTCGCCACCAGCTCGGGATCGACGCCGGCCTCCAGCATCTCCTCGGCGGTGAAGAAGCGGATGGCCTCGCGGCCGGCGCGCAGGTTCTCCCACAGCTCGTCGACCGTCTTGGCGCCCGGGAAGCGGCCGCTCATGCCGATGACGGCGATCTCGTCGCGCGCGCCGCCCTCCAGGCGCTCGCGGCGCCGCGGCACCAGGGTGGGCCGGCGGGCCGCCGCGCGGCCCTCCTCCGGGCGCGGCGCCGGCCGGCTGAGAGCCGCGGCGAGCGAGGAGACGGTCGGGTTCTTGAACAGGTCCACCAGCGAGAGGTCGCGCTCCAGCACCTCGCGCAGGCGGGTGTGGACCTTGGCCAGCAGCAGCGAGTGGCCGCCGAGGTCGAAGAAGTTGTCGTGGATGCCCACCTTCTCCACCGCCAGCGCCTCCTGCCAGACGGCGGCGATGATGCGCTCCAGCTCGCTCTGCGGCGCCGCATAGGCGGCGGCGAAGTCCGGGCGCAGCCGCTCCGGAGCAGGCAGCGCCTTGGCGTCCACCTTGCCGTTCGGCGACAGCGGCAGGGCGGGCAGGAAGACGAACGCCGCCGGCACCATGTACTCCGGCAGCCGCTCGCGCAGCCAGGCGAGCAGCTCCTCCACCGCCGGCGGCTCTGCCTTCGCCACCACGTACGCCGCCAGCCGGCGGTCGCCGGGCTCCTGCCGCGCCACCACCGCCACCGCGGCGACGCCGGGATGGAGGCCGAGCACGCTCTCGATCTCGCCGAGCTCGATGCGGAAGCCGCGCACCTTCACCTGCTGGTCGCTGCGGCCGCGGTAGGCGATGTTGCCGTCCGGCAGCCAGACGGCGAGGTCGCCGGTGCGGTACATCCGCTCGCCGGCCGCGAAGGGATCGGGCACGAAGCGGTCCGCCGTCTGCGCCGGATTGCCGAGGTAGCCGCGCGCCAGCCCGTCGCCGGCGATGTAGAGGCTGCCCACGCAGCCGATGGGCATCAGGTTGAGCTCGGGATCGAGGATGTACAGCCGGTGGTTCATCAGCGGCCGGCCGATGGGCAGCGTGCCGCCCGCCTGCAGGTCGGCCAGGCTCAGCGTGTAGACGGTCGAGCAGACCGAGGTCTCGGTGAGGCCGTAGCCGTTGACGATGGTGGCGGACTCCAGGATGCGGTCGACGTCGCCCGCCGTCAGCGCCTCGCCGCCGCAGAGGATCAGCCGCAGCCGCGGCAGCTCGTCCTTCATGGCGTTCAAGGTGGCGATGAGCGACGGCACGGTGGAGAGGATCGATACCTCGGCGCGGGCGATCAGCTCGACGAGGCGGCCGGTGGCGAGGATCTCCTCGCGGTCGGGCAGCACCAGGGCGCCGTCGGCGCAGAGGATGGGGAAGATCTCGCCCACGAAGCTCGCCGAGGCCACCGAGGTCAGCGGCAGCATGCGGTCCTCGGGACCCGGGCTGTAGCTGCGGATGAACGAGACGATGAGGTTGACGATGCCGCGGTGGGTGAGCACGACACCCTTCGGCTGTCCCGTGGAGCCGGAGGTGTAGACCACGCAGGCGGCGTGCGCGGCGAGGCTGCCGCCCGCCGGCCGCACGCCGCTCTCGCCGGCGATCTCCGCCGCCAGGGCCTCGACGAACAGCGCCGGCACTCCGTCGGGCAACAGCGGCCGCAGCCGTTCCTCGGTGAGCACCACGCGGGCGCGGGAGTCCGCCAGCATGAAGGCCAGGCGCTCGCGCGGATAGTCCGGGTCGAGAGGCACGTAGGCGGCGCCGGTCTTCAGCGCCGCCAGGATGGAGACCAGCAGGCCGTGCGAGCGCTCGAGGAGGATGCCGATGCGGTCCTCCGGCGCGAGGCCCAGCCGCAGCAGCCGGCGGGCCAGCCGGTTGGCGCGCTCGTCCAGCTCGCGGTAGCTGAGCGCCTCGTCGTGGAAGATCACGGCGGGGGCCTCCGGCGTCTGGTCCACCTGCCGCTCGAACAGCTCATGGACGACCGCCTCCTCGGGGTACCAGGCGCGGGTGTGGTTCCACTTCACCAGCAGCCGGTGCCGCTCCGACTCGGCGAGCAGCGGCAGATCGCTCAGCCGCCGCTCCGGCGCCGCGGCGATGCCGCCGAGCAGGGTCTCGAAGTGGTGCGCGAGGCGCGCCACCGTGGTCTCGTCGAAGAGATCGGTGTTGTAGTTGAAGGCGGCGACGAGGCCGTCCTCGACCTCGCCCACGGAGAGCGTGAGGTCGAACTGGGCGAAGCGCTCGGGCAGCGGCGTCGAGACCACCGGCAAGCCGCCCACGACGATGCGCACCTCGGGCTCGTTGAGCGCGAAGGGCGTCAGGTCCTGGCCGCGCAGGCGCGGCGCCCGCTGTAGTACGAACATCACCTGAAACAGCGGCGAGCGGCTGGGATCGCGCTCCGGCTGCAGCTCCTCGACGAGCACCGGGAAGGGATAGTCCTGGTGCTCGAAGGCCTCCACGACGGAAGCGCGCACCTGCGCCAGCAGCCGCTCGAACGTCGGGCCGTCCTGCACGTCGGCGCGCATCACCAGCGGGTTGATGAAGTAGCCCACGACGCCGGAGAGGCCGGCCTTGCCGCGGCCGGCGGTAGGCACGCCGACCACCAGGTCCGGCTGGCCGGTGTAGCGGTAGAGCAGCGCCTGGAAGGCGGCGAGGAGCGTCATGAACGGCGTCGCCTGCCCCTGGCGGCCGACGGCGGCCAGACCCTCGGCGAGCCGGCGCGGCAGGCGCACCCGCCGCGTCGCGCCGGCGAAGGTCTGCACCGGCGGCCGCGGCCGGTCGGCGGGCAGATCGAGCACCGGCAGCTCGCCGCCCAGCCGGCCGCGCCAGTAGGCGCGCAGGCGCTCGCCGCGCTTGCCCGCCAGCATCTGCCGCTGCCAGCGCACGAAGTCCGCGTAGCGCAGCGCCGGCGCCGGCAGGTCCGCGGGCTCGCCGGCCAGCTCGGCCGCGTAGAGGTTCCCCAGCTCTTCCACCAGCACGGCCTGCGACCAGAAGTCGGTGACGATGTGGTGCACCACCACCAGCAGGACGTGCTCCTGCTTCGAGCGCGCGAAGAGATGGACGCGCAGCAGGGGGCCCGCGGCGAGGTCGAACGGGCGCTCGGCCTCCGCGGCCAGCCGCTCCTCCAGGGCCTCGTCGCTCCAGCGCGCGGCGTTCTCCTCGACGAACGGCACCTCGATGCGCGGCTGGATGCGCTGCACCGGCTCGCCCGCCGGCGCGGCGAAGGTGGAGCGCAGCGACGGGTGGCGGTCCGTGAGGGCCTGGAAGGCGCGGTGCAGGGCCGCAGCGTCCAGCTCCCCCTCGATGGTCAGCGCTCCCGGCACGTTGTAGGCGGTGCTCGCCGGATCGAGCTGGTGCAGGAACCACAGCGCCCGCTGGCCGTGCGAGAGCGGGTGCTCGGCTTCCTCCTCCCCTGCCGGGGCGGGGATGGGCCACGTCCCCGTCTCGTCGAGGCGGCGGGCGGCGAAGGCGCGCGCCACCAGGCCGGCCACGGTCTCGCCCTCGAAGAAGTCCTCCATGGGCACGGCCAGGCCGAGCCGCTCCTCGACGGCGTGGGCGAGCTCCAGGGCGTGCAGCGAGTCGAGGGCGTAGCGCGACAGCGGCTGGTGGATGTCCACCGACGCGGCCGCGACGCCGGCGCGCGACGCCAGCTCGGCCGCCAGCCAGGCCCGGGCGCCCTCCTCCGTCGCCACGTCGGACGGCCGCGTCTCCAGATTCAGCACGCCCGTGGCCTCCTGCTCCCACGCCGCCACCACCGCCAGCTCGCCGTTCAGATAGGCCTCGCGGCACGCCCGGCGCCGCACCTTGCCGCTCGACGTCTTGGCCAGCGTCGCGGTGCGGATGAGCACCGCCGCCAGGAGCTGCACCTCGTGCTCCTCGGCCACCGCGCGGCGGATGGATTCCAGCACCTCGCTGAAGTCGGCCTCGCGGGCCTCGCGCCGCACCTCCTGCACCACCACCAGCCGCTCCTCGCCGCCGGCCTCCACGGCGAAGGCGGCGCCGCAGCCAGGCCGCAGAGCCGGATGGCTCTTCTCCACCGTCAGCTCGACGTCCTGCGGGTAGTGGTTGCGGCCGCGGATGATGATGAGGTCCTTGAGGCGGCCCGCCACGTAGAGATCGCCGCCGTGCAGAAAGCCGAGGTCGCCGGTGCGCAGGAACGGTCCCTCGCCCTCGGCCGTGGCGGCTCGGAAGGCCTCCTCGGTGAGCTCGGGACTCCCCCAGTAGCCGCCGGCGACGCTTGGGCCCCGCAGCCAGATCTCGCCGACTTCACCCTCTCCACAACGGCGCCGCGTCTCGGCGTCCACGATCATCAGTCCGTGTCCGTCCCTGTCCGTCCCTGTCCGTCCGCTCGCCACCAACAACCGCCCCTCCTCTCCCGGAGCGGCCGCGGCTACTCGGTGCTTCTCGAGCTGGCCGGCGCGGAAACGTCCCACCACCGGCGGCTCGCCCGGCGCGCCGCCGCTGACGAACAGGGTGGCCTCGGCGAGGCCATAGCAGGGATAGAGCGCCTCGCGGCGGAAGCCGCAGGGAGCGAAGACCCTGGCGAAATGCTCCAGCGTCTCCGCCCGCACCGGCTCGGCGCCGTTGAAAGCCACCTGCCAGCGCGAGAGGTCGAGCCCCTCCAGATCCGCTCCCGCCAGCTTGCGGGCGCAGAGGTCGTAGGCGAAGTTCGGACCGCCGGAGACCGTGCCGCCGTAGCGCGAGAGCGCCGCCAGCCACCGCCGCGGGCGCTGCAGGAAATCCACCGGCGACATCAGCACGCACGGACAGCCGGCCCACAGCGGCTGCAGCAGATTGCCGATCAGGCCCATGTCGTGGTAGAGCGGCAGCCAGCCCACCACCACCGACTCTGTGGTGACGCCGAAGGCGCGCTGGATCAGCTTCTCGTTGTGCACCAGGTTGCCGTGGCTCACCATGACGCCCTTGGGCGCCGAGGTGGAGCCCGAGGTGTACTGCAGGAAGGCGAGGCTCTCGGCGGCGAGGGCGGGCTGCCGCCAATCCTCCGCCTCGTCGAGATCGAGGCCGTCGGTGGCCAGCTTGTGGATGCCGGCCTCGTCGCCGAGCAGCCGCTCGGCCGCGGGCAGGATCGCCGACGTGGCGAGCACGATGCGGGCGCGGGCGTCGGTGAGGATCGAACGGATGCGCGAGTCCGGCCGGTTCGGCCGCGGCGGATACACCGGCACCGCCGCCGCTCCGGCGTACAGGCAGCCGAAGAACGCCGCCACGTACTGCAGCCCGGGGGGATAGAGGAGCAGGGCCCGCTCGCCCGCGGCGTCGAGGGCCTGCAGGCGGGCGGCGATGGCGCGCGCCTGCCGGTCGAGCTCGCCGTAGGTGAGGTGCACCTCGCGCGACTCGCCGTCCAACAGGAAGGTATAAGCCCGCCGGTCAGGCTGAGCGAGCGCCCGGGTGCGCAGCACCGCCACCAACGTGGAAGCCTGCGGTGCGGAATCGATAAGCTCGTCGCTCATGGCCTGCGTTCCCCTAGCTCGGTGGCGGACCGCGCTCGGCGGGTATGCGGTCCAGGATGTCGAAGGTCAACGAGAAGCGGCTGCCGGAAACCAGCTCGGCGAGGAGCGGCAGCTCGCCGCTCTCAGTAACGTTGAATGAGACCGGAACCCCCCACTCCCGCCGCACCGAACGTCGGACCGGCCTCTCCTTGCGCCGCAGCAGGTAACGCCGGACGCTGAAGCTCAATGTCTGAGGATTCTTCGTCGCGTTGACGGCCGCCGCCGGCCGCATCTCCAAGTCAGACGGCGACGACGGCGAGCAGACTGCAACACCGCCCGGCGCCGGCGGCTCCGGCGCCAGGACCTGCAGGCCGAACAAGGCGAGCAGCAGAAGAAGGGCGGATCGGCGGGTGATCAATGTTTTCTCGGCAAAATCGAAAATA
>DATBGJ010000152.1:0-5137 GCA_036558045.1 Thermoanaerobaculia bacterium | reverse complement strand
ATCCACGATGAAGCGCACCCGCTCGCCACGCGACCTCTGGGCGTCCCTGCTGCCCATCGCGGGCGGCGCCGTGGCGCTCGGGGCCGCGTACCGGGTGGCGGCGCTGGCTCCCGCGGCTCCGATGCCGGCCGCGTTGCTGGTGATCCTGCTCGTCGCGGGCGCCGTCCTGGCCTGCCACCGGCCGGCCCTGGGGAGCACGACGCTCGGCCTCGGCGCCATGATCCTGCCCGCCGCCTTGCGGCTCTCCGGGGCCGCGCCGGCCGCGCTGCTGGCGGCTTCCGCGGCCCTCGTCGCCGAGCTGGCGCTGCGCATCGTGCGCCGGATCGGGTCCTTCCCGCCTCCCGAGCGGCGGGACCTGCTGCCGCGCATCCTGGAGACCACGGGCCGCGCCGCGCTGGCGTCCCTCGCCGCGGGCTGCGCGTGGGTGTGGCTCTTCGACCGCTGGCAGCCCCCCGCCATCCTGGCCGCCGCGGCGGAGGCCTACTTCCTCGTCTGGATCGGCCTGGAGGTGGCCGACCGCAAGATCCGCCGGCCCGAGGCGGCTCTGCGCTGGAGCCAGATCTTCCTGCCGCTCTCCCTCGACCTGGGAGGCTGGCTCGCCGGCGGCGCGCTCCTCTTCGTAGGAGACCGGGCCGGCTGGCCCCTCGCCGCGTTCCTCGTCCTCTGCTTCGCCGGGCTCACCGTGGAAGCCACCCGCCACGGACTGCTGCGGGAAAGGGCGCAGAACCGCGCTCGCGATCTCGAGACGCTGCGCCGCGCCGGCCAGCGCATGAGCACGCCGACGGAGGAGATGACGGCGCTCGCGGAGCGCATCCGCGTCGAGTGCTCGCGGGTGGTGCCGAGCTTCTCCTGGTTCCAGTTCGAGGTGCTCACGCCGGGCAGCGAGTTCCAGAGCTGGTGGTGGGGGCCTGACTCCGAGACGCTGGGGGAAGGAGTGCCGGAGCCGGAACGCTTCGCGCCGGCCCTGCCGGGCTTCCACCGCCGCACGCCGTGGCAGATCCTCGAGCGGCAGCTCCGCTCGCGCCCGGAGGGCACCGTGCTCGGCCGCGTCCGCCTGTGGTGCGATCCGCGCCGCGTCGAGCCGCGGGAAGTCGAGATGCTCGACCGCCTGCTGCCGCAGATGAGCCTCTCCGTCCAGCGTTGCTTCCTCGATCGCGAGGCGCGCGAGGACCCTCTAACCGGCCTCGCCATGCGGCGGATCCTGGAGCGGCGGCTCCACGAGGCGCACCGGCGCTGCTGCGAGTCCGGCGGCGCCATGGCCGTGATCCTCTGCGACCTCGACCACTTCAAGCGCATCAACGACACCTTCGGCCACCCGGCCGGCGACGCGGCCCTGGTCGCGGTTGCGGGTGTGCTCAAGGAGACCCGCCGCGAAGGCGATCTCTGCTGCCGCTACGGCGGCGAGGAGTTCGTCCTGCTGCTGGAAGACACCGCCGGCGAGGCCGCCCTGGCCATGGCCGAGCGCCTCCGCCGCGCCGTCGAAGCCCTGGAGCTCGAGGTCGAAGGCCGGCGCATCCCCCTGAACCTGAGCGCCGGAGTCGCCTCCTTCCCCGAGCTCTACGTCAAGACCGCCGGCGAGCTGATCCTCTTCGCCGACGAGGCCCTCTACGAAGCCAAGCGCCTGGGCCGCAACCGCTGCCTCCTCGACATCGGCCAGGGCCGCTATCTGGATCGGGACGGGAACGTGCTGACTTCGGAGGAGTTGCCGCCGATGGTGGCGGTGCCGCGGATCTTCGCGTGATTCTGTGAGGCAGGAAGACAGGCTCAGAACTGCTTCCCGATTCCCGCTTGCTTTAACACCGCGTTGGCTGTATGGCGGGACTTGATCTCGCCGTCCACCACAAAGCGGCGCTGGGTGATCGGGCTGAACCAGATCTCATGGTTGCCCTTGCTCTGACGTTCGAAACGGCAGTCGTGCGAGAGAAGGAGCTTCTTGACTTACGGGGTATACGATGAGCCCATCAGGAGGCCAGGCGGACCTGCTCTTCGCGTAGGCTCCTTAGCTCGAAGGAGATTGCTTCAGGCTGGTCACTGCCGAGAAGTTGGTTCGCCTCCAGCAACTCGGGAACGAGAATGCGCAGCTTCTCGGTGAGCGCCTCCAGGGTGGCCGCTTCGGTTGCGAGACCAGGGACGTCATCGCTCGTCGCCACCCAGACGCCGGCCTCGGGATCCCAGTCGGCGTGGACGTGGTAGAGGAAGGCCCCCATAGGTCTTGCAGGATAGCACGGCGCGCGGAGATGAGCCGATCAGGAGTGGGAACCTTGAAGTGGGCGGAGCGAACAGGCGGCCGCCTCAACGGCGGCGATCGCCTACACCTGCTCGGACAGGCCGTAACGCTGCAGGCTTCGGTGCTCTCCTGGCGATTGAAGAAGAAGTTTGGCGGTCAGAGGCGGGCCGCCGACCTCGACGGCGTTCGGATTCCCGATTCCCGGATCGCCCGGGACGCCGAGGAGCTGTGCCGCGAGGTGTCACCGCCTCACCTGCTCCAGCACTGCCAACGGACCTATCTGTGGGGGAGCCTCCTGGGCCGGCAGGGAGGCATCCGGTACGACGAGGAGCTGTTCTACGTGGCGAGCCTGCTCCATGACCTCGGCGCCACGAGCCGGTATCCGGGAGAGGGCCTCCACTGCTTCGGCGTGGCGAGCGCGCTGGCGGCCCGGGACTTCGTCCGCGCGAGGGAGTGGGAGGAGGCGCGAGCTCGGGCGGTGGCGGAGGCCATCTCGCTCCACCTCAACGTCCGCGTCGGCCTGGAGCACGGACCGGAGGCGCACCTGCTGAGCGCCGCGACGGCGCTGGACGTGACCGGGCTCCGCGTCTGGGAGCTCGACCGCGGCACGATCGGCGCCGTCCTCGCCCGCCATCCGCGCCTCGACTTCGCTCGCGAGATGGATGCCTTCGCCCGGCGGGAGATGGAGGCCCGACCGGACGGGCGCATCCGCTTTCTCTATCAGTACCTGAGGTTCGGACAGCTCATGCAGAGGTGTCCTCTCGACCGCAGGCCGGCCACAGACCTGAGCCCAGCCATGGGCGCGATTCAGGACTGTTTTACGACTCCCAGGGCGCCCGAGTAGGTCCCTCCTTCGAGGTCACTTCCCTCCTCCGGCAGACAAGATCTCTCGAACGACGGATAAGCGGGGGTTGTATACTTGGTCGCATGCGAGCCAAGATTCAGAGATGGGGCAACAGCCTCGCTGTGAGAATTCCGAAGCCCGTCGCCGAGGCGGCCGGTCTGGAGCCGCAGTCGGCGGTTGAGATTTCTCTGGTGAAAGGTTCCTTGGTCGTGACACCTTGTCCTAAGCCGGCGCGGTCCTTGGAGGAGCTTTTGGCCCAGGTAACAGACGAGAATCTGCACGGGGAGGTGGATACCGGTTCGCCCGTGGGACGCGAGATCTGGTAAAGCCCGTGCCCGCGAGATTGCCATGTGGCCCACTAGTACTACTGTGTCATAAACCCTGGGCAGCAGCGGCGGTTTGTGGCAGACTTCCTTCATGTCCAGCCATCAGCCGCCGGAAGCGAAGCGGTTCGAAGCGTATCTGGAGAGGATGAGCGTGGCCGTTGGACATGCGGATCGGCGCGAGCCGTTGAGGGCTTATCTTTCTGGTCTGCTGCTGCCGGGGGAGCGCAAAAGCGTTGAACCGATGGCAGCCAAGCTCGATCCCCTGCATGTGCAGGCCCGTCACCAATCGTTGCACCACTTCGTAGCTCAGGCGCCTTGGCCGGAGCAGGAGATGCTACGGGTGGCGCGCGACTATGCATTGGTGGCGTTCGAGCGTCACGCGCCGGTAGCGGCCTGGGTGGTTGACGATACAGGAATCCCGAAGAAGGGCTCGCACTCGGTGGGAGTAGCGCATCAGTACTGCGGCGTGTTGGGCAAATCGGCCAATTGTCAGGTCGCCGTGACCGTATCGTTGGTCAACGCGGCTTTGAGCGTGCCGAGTGGGTTTCGTCTCTATCTTCCGGAGGGATGGGCACAGGATCCGTCGCGTCGCAAAGCTGCCGGGGTACCGTCGGAGGTGGAGTTCCAGACGAAAGGAACGATCGCGTTGGCAGAGATCGATGAGCTCTTGGCTGAAGAGATCCCAGTGGCCCCCGTGGTCGCCGACGCGGGGTACGGGGCGTCGACGGCGTTTCGGGAAGCCCTGACCGAGCGGGGTCTTGCTTACGTGGTCGGCATCTTGCCGGAGACGGGCCTGTGGGCTCCTGGAGAGGAGCCCTTGCCGCCTCTTCCCTTCAAAGGTCTGGGGAGGCCCCCCAAGCTGTTGCGCAGGACGACAAAACACCGACCTGTCTCGGCGCGCGAGTTGGCCCAACGGTTGCCGAGGACTGCATGGAAGACGATCCGCTGGCGGGACGGGACGAAGGGGATGATGCTCTCTCGGTTTGCGGCGATACGTGTCCGGGCGGCTCATCGAGACCACGAACGGACGGAAAGCCGCGAGCCGGAATGGTTTCTGGTGCAATGGCCCGCTGGCGAAAAGGAACCCACCAAGTACTGGCTTTCCACGGTTCCCGAGGAGGTCGCTCTTGAGGACTTGGTCCGCTTGGCGAAAATTCGATGGCGTATCGAGCGCGACTTTCAAGAGCTCAAAGACGAGTTTGGGTTGGACCACTACGAAGGACGAGGGTGGCGAGGATTTCACCATCACGCCGCTTTATGTATCGCCGCTTATGCTTTCGTGGCGGCCGAGCGCGCTCGGCTTTCCCCCCCAGCGCCTGTTGCCTTCCTCCGTTCCCCTCACCTACCCAAAGATTTCCGGCCACGGGGTTCGGCGGCGTCCTGAGCGCCACAATCCCGCGTCCATTGCAACACTGAGATGGCGACAAGCGCGGGTTCTCGTCACCTGCCTCCCGCACTGCCCGTGGTGCGGCCACCTCGAGGCAGGATGATGTTTTATGACACAGTAGTACTAGGGGGCGACGGCATGTAGGCCGGGGTCGGAGCCGCAGGCGCGAAGATCCCGGGATAAGTAGAAGAGACTTTCTGAGCCCTGAAAGGGCGGCAGGTAGGATGAAACCTGGGCAAGCGCGGAGCTGATGCCCGGCCTTGCCTTCACACCAATATGTCGGCCTCCGGGTGTGAACCCGGGTACGTAAGGCCGAGGATTCATGAGCCCCGAAGGGCCGGCCTATCGGATGG
>DATBGJ010000151.1:0-6256 GCA_036558045.1 Thermoanaerobaculia bacterium | reverse complement strand
TCCATCGCAGACCACCGCCGAGAGCCCGGAGGGCGGCATTCTCCTAGCCCCGGTCGTCAGACCGGGGGTCGGGGCGGAACCTGATCCACGGGCGCCCTGTCAAGGGCGCACCGGGCGGCGTTCGCCGAACGGATCCGCCGGATCGAATTCGACGTTGTGCCTCTTCAACAGATCCACCCACTCCTCCTCGAAACTCCGCTGCCGGTGATGCTCCTCCTGCCTATTGATGTACCGGCACACCTTCCCCGCCGACGATTCGCTCACCGTGAACGCTCCATACCCCTCCTGCCAACCGAACCGCCGCGGCGGATCCGCCCGCTCGTGAACCCACCGGGACGAATTCGCCTTCACCGACCGCAGGAAATCCGCCACCGATCCCGTGGGTTTCAGACGCACCAACAGATGCACATGATCCGGCATGCCGCCGACCGCCAGGACCGAGGCCTTCTCGTTCTGGGCGACGCCCGTGATGTATGGATAGATCTCGTCTCGGAGATCGGGGTCGATGTAAGACGCGCGGTGTTGCGTGCTGAAGACGATGTGGTACAGGAGCAGGCTGAAGGTATGGGACATGCGATAGCCGCCTTGCCGGGGGAGCCCCGAGTCGAGGTCGCGGTGGATTCCGGGCCTCCCCTATAAAATCGGAAAAACCGTCGATCATCGCTCACCTTTTTTCGTCCGCCCTTGACAGGGCGGGTCGGACGGCGTTGCCACGCCGACCCCGGTCTGACGACCGGGGCTAGGAGAATGCCGCCCTCCGGGCTCTCGGCGGTGGTCTGCGATGGACATGCCGAGCGGGACCAACGAGGGACTTTGGTGGAAGAAGTGCCCTCGACCTCGCAGACCCTTCAGGTTTCCCTTCTTGCTGTAGACGATGACCTTCCAGGCCGTCTGTGTCGGGCTCGGCGAGGGACTCCGAGTCTGTCAAGGAAAAGGGATCGAGGTTCTGGCCTCGCCGCCAGTACGCTCCGATGGCTCGCGCCGAGCCAGACGCGGATGTAGCCAGTCCACCAAAGTCCTTACCGATCCCGCTCGGCATGTCCATCGCAGGCCACCACCGAGAGCCCGGAGGGCGGCACTCTCCTAGCCCCGGTCGTCAGACCGGGGGCGGCGCGAACCACAATTCAACAGGCGCCCTGTCAAGGGCGCGGTGGCGGAGAGCCCGCCCTCGTTTAGAATGGACCCATTAGCCCCGGTTTCGCCGCATGCCCTCGCGGGCAGGAGGTTCTCTTGAGCGCAAGACGAGAGGAAGGCTCTGAGTCGGGTTCGTTTTCTCGCAGGACTCTGTTAAAGGCGGGAGTCGCGGGTGGCGTTCTGGCATCGGCCGGTCCCCTGGCGTCTTTGCAGGAGCCGGTCGACGAACCTGCCGTGGCGACCGGCACTTTCGAGCTGGAGGATGTCACCATCGCCCAGCTCCAGGAGGGCCTCAAGACCGGCCAGTACACGTCGGTGGGGCTCACCGACCGCTACATCGCGCGCATCCAGGAGCTGAACCTCGAGCAGCCGGAGCTGCGGGCGGTGCTGGAGACCAATCCGCAGGCGCACGCCATCGCCGAGGCTCTCGACGCCGAGCGCAAGAAGAAGGGGCCGCGCGGGCCGCTGCACGGCATCCCCATCCTCCTCAAGGACAACATCGGCACCGCCGATCAGATGACCACCACCGCCGGCTCGCTGGCGCTCGAAGGCTCGATCCCGAAACAGGACGCCTTCATCGCCGCGCGGCTGCGCGCGGCGGGCGCCGTGCTGCTCGGCAAGACGAACCTCTCGGAGTGGGCGAACTTCCGCTCCCGGCGCTCCACCAGCGGCTGGAGCAGCCGCGGCGGCCAGTGCCGCAATCCCTACGCCCTCGACCGCTGCCCCTCGGGCTCCAGCTCGGGCTCCGGCGCGGCGGCCTCGGCGAACCTCTGCGCCGGCGCCGTGGGCTCGGAGACGGACGGCTCCATCGTCTCCCCCTCGTCCCGCTGCGGCATCGTCGGCATCAAGCCCACCGTCGGCCTGTTGAGCCGCTCCGGCATCATCCCCATCGCGCACAGCCAGGACACGGCCGGCCCCATGTGCCGCACGGTGGCCGACGCCGCGGTCCTCCTCGGCGCCATGGCCGGCGTCGACGAGCGCGACGAGGCCACGCTCGCGAGCCGCGGCAAGATGGCGGGCGACTACACGAAGTTCCTCGACGCGGACGGCCTCAGGGGCGCGCGCATCGGCGTCTTCCATCCCCGTTCGCTGGAGGACAATCCGCTGACCGACCGCGTGCTCGCCGAGGCGCTCGCGGTGTTGAAGGAGCGCGGCGCCGTGATCGTCGATCCGGTCAAGATCGACTCCGCCGCCAAGGTGGGCGACAACGAGTTCGAGGTGCTGCTCTACGAGTTCAAGGCGGACCTCAATCGATACCTGGCGGGCCTGGGTCCCGAAGCGCCGATCAAGACGCTCAAGGACGCCATCGAGTTCAACGAGAAGAACCGTGACCGCGTGCTGCCTTTCTTCGGGCAGGACACCTTTCTCAAGGCGGAGGCCAAGGGGCCGCTCACCGACGAAGCCTACAAGAAAGCCCGCGAGGCCTGCCTCCAGTACGCCCGCAAGGAGGGGCTCGACGCCGTGTTCGCCGAGCACAAGCTGGACGCCATCCTGGCATCGAGCGGCGGTCCGGCATGGCTGATCGACCTCGTCAACGGCGATTCCGGAACCGGCGGCAGCTCGTCGCTCCCCGCGGTCTCCGGCTATCCCAACATCACGGTGCCGGCGGGCTGGGCGTACGGCCTGCCGATGGGCGTCTCGTTCATCGGCACGGCGTGGAGCGAGCCGACGCTGATCAAGCTCGCCTACGCCTTCGAGCAGGCGACGAAAGCGCGCAAGCCGCCACGGTTCCTGCCTACCGCGGACCTGGCGTAAGGAATGCAGTGACGGGCGGCGAGGCTCGCTCTTGAAAGAGAAAACCAAAGCCGCCCGCCCGTCCCGCCTCCGCAGTTTCCTCAGTGCCGCCGGCCCCGGCGTGATCACCGGCGCCGCCGACGACGACCCGTCGGGGATCACCACCTTCTCGATCGCCGGCGCGCGGTTCGGCACCGGTCTCCTCTGGACCGTGCTGCTGACTTGGCCGCTGATGGCCGCCGTGCAGATGATGTGCGCCCGCATCGGCATGGTCAGCGGCCAGGGCCTGGCCGGCGTCTGGCGGAAGAAGTTTCCCAGGCCTCTTCTCATCGCGGTCGCGGTGGCGCTGCTGGGGGCCAACACCCTCAACATCGCCGCCGACTTGGCCGGCATGGCCGACGCGGCCGCGATGCTGGCGGGATGGAATTCGCGCCTCTTCGTCGTGCTCTTCGGCGTAACGATCGCGGCCGCCACCATCTGGCTGCCCTACCATCGGATCGCCTCGATCCTCAAGTGGCTCGCCCTGGCGCTCGTCGCCTACATCGTCACCGCTCTGCTCCTGAAACCGGACTGGGGCTCGGTGCTGCGCCACACGTTCATCCCCTCGCTGCCGAAGGGCAAGGAGGCGTGGCAGACGCTGGTCGCCATCCTCGGCACGACGATCAGCCCCTACCTGTTTTTCTGGCAGACCTCGCAGGAAGTCGAGGAGGAGAAGGCCCTAGGACGCAACATGCTGATGCTGCGTTTCGGAGCGACTCATCGGGAGCTCGTCAACCGCGGCGTCGACGTCGGCGTGGGGACGTTCTCCGCCAACCTCGTGATGTTCTTCGTCATGCTCACCACGGCGCTCACGCTCCACGCCCACGGCATGACCCACATCGAGAGCTCGCGTCAGGCCGCCGAAGCGCTGCAGCCGCTGGCGGGCGATCTCGCGGCGGCCCTCTACACGCTGGGCCTTTTCGGCGTCGGATTCCTGGCGATTCCCACGCTCTCGGGCTCCGCCGCCTATGCCTTCGCCGAGACCTTCGCCTGGCGCGAGGGGCTCGACCAGAAGTTGAGGCGGGCCCGCGGCTTCTACTCCATCGTGGTCCTCTCCACCGTGCTCGGCATCGTCTTCGACTTCGCCGGCGTCAATCCCATCCGGCTCCTGTTCTGGTCCGCCATCATCAACGGTCTGCTGTCGCCTTTCCTGCTGATCGGGATCCTGATCGTGGCCTCGGACCGGGAGTGCATGCACGAGCAGCCCAGCCCGCCGATCGCCCGCGTTATCGTCGGTTTGACGGCGCTGCTGATGTTTGCCGCGGCGGTGGGGATGTTCGTGCTGTAGAGAGGGGGCGTTCATGAAGAGAGCTTTCGCCATCCTCGGCCTCGTCCTTGCCGTCCTTGTCATCGTTTTGGTCCTTCGTACCGCGCTGGTGAAGTCCCGCCAGATCCGCGCCGCGCCGGTGAACGATCTGGCGATCGACTCGCGCGCGGCCGCCGGGCGGCTCGCCGGCGCCATCCGTTTTCCCACGGTCTCCCATGAGGACGGCAGGAACGTCGAGGCGGCGGCGTTCCGCGGCCTCCACGAGTATCTGCAGCGAAACTTCCCGCGGGTCCACGCGGCGCTCACGCGCGAGACCGTGGCGGGCTACAGCCTGCTCTACACGTGGAAGGGGAGCGATCCCGGCCTCGCGCCGATCCTCCTGATGTCCCACCAGGATGTCGTGCCGGTCGAGCCTGGAACGGAGAAGGATTGGACTCATCCGGCCTTCTCCGGCCTGATCGACGGCGGCTACGTCTGGGGCCGCGGAACCCTGGACGACAAGGTGGGCGTGCTCGCCATCCTGGAGGCGGCCGAGACGCTCCTCGCCCGTGGCTTCCAGCCGCAACGCACCGTCTACTTCGCCTTCGGACACGACGAGGAGGTGAGCGGCGTGAAGGGAGCCGCGGCCATCGCCTCATTGCTGGAGCGGCGCGGCGTGCGGCCGGAGCTCATCCTCGACGAAGGCGGCGTGATCGCCGAGGGCATGGTGCCCGGAGTGGCTCGGCCGGTCGCCTTGATCAGCACGGCCGAGAAGGGATACGTGAGCGTCGAGCTGGTGGCGGAGGATGCGGGCGGGCACTCCTCCATGCCGCCGCGCCACGGCGCCATCGGCAAGCTCGCCGCCGCCATCGAGAGGCTCGAGGACAACCCGATGCCGGCCCGCATCGACGGCGCCACGGAGCGCTCGTTCGAGTACCTGGCGCCCGAGATGCCGTTCGGTCCTCGCCTGGTGCTCGCCAACCTGTGGCTCTTCGATCCCCTCGCGAAGCGGCAGTTCGCTGCGGATCCCCCCGGCAACGCCCGCATCCGCACCACCGCGGCGGCGACGATCTTCGCGGCCGGCGTCAAGGAGAACGTCCTCCCCCACCGCGCGCGCGCCGTGGTCAACTTCCGCATCCTGCCGGGCGACACCATCGCGGATGTGCTGCGGCACGTGCGCGAGACGGTGGGCTCCGGCATCCACGCCTCCCCCACGGGCGTCGCGCGCAACGAGCCTTCTCCGGAGTCCGACACCGGCGCGCCTGGGTTCGCGTTGATTCAGCGGACGCTGGCCCAGATCCTTCCGGGAACGATCGTCGCGCCCAATCTCCTCTCCGGCGGCACGGACACCAAGCATTACGCGCGCCTGAGCCGCAACGTCTACCGGTTCCTCCCCATCCGCATGAAGGAAGAGGATCTCGGCCGGCTCCACGGCACGAACGAGCGCGTGGGTGTCGAAAACTACGGCGAGATCGTGCGGTTCTACGCGCAGCTCCTGCGGAACGGGGCAGGCCCCTAGAACTTGAACAACGCGTCGAACGCCGAGCGGGCGTCTCCCGGCGAGGGCTTGTCGCTGTCCTTGGCGAACTCCTGAGCCAGCTTGGGGGTGAAGAGGACGCACTCGTTGCGGTCGCGCTTCTTGGGGATGCGCGCCGGGATCTCCGCGTGCCGGCGGCACTCCCAGCGCACCGAGGTGTCGAAGTGGACGCAGTTGGAGCAGGTGTGGAGATCGGCGCCGCAGCGCGCGCAAGTGGCGTCGAAAGGCAGCTCCTCGCCGAGGATGATCGGCCGCTTCTCGCCGCAGGCGGCGCAGCGGAACACCGACTCGGAAGGCGCGCCGAGGCCGCGGCCCCGCGGTCCTTCCTTCTTCTCGCGCGGTGCCTGGGGTCCCGACCGCGGCCGCTCGTCGCGGCGGTCGGAGTCCTTGTAACCCCGCTGGCGGTATTTTTGGTCGTCGGACATCGGAGGTCTTTTAGCAGAAGGAAAGCGGAATGCAAAGGGGTGAATCTAGAGGTGCCGTCCTGCCCTTCGAAGCCTCACCCCCTGTCCCCCTCTCCCTAACGGGCGAGGGGGGACGCCTACATAGGGTTTTGCCGAAAATGG
>DATBGJ010000150.1:0-8343 GCA_036558045.1 Thermoanaerobaculia bacterium | reverse complement strand
GACGAGCAGGGAGAACACCCCGAGAAGGCCGACCGCCCACGCGCCCGCCGGAGAGTCCACGAGCCACGTGTCGATGTAGAGGTCGCTGCTGAAATCGCCGAAGTACCAGGCGATCGGCGCCAGCATCAAGCCGGCCGACGTCGCCAGCATCGTCACCGCGGCGATGAAGCTCACCAGGCCGCGAGGGAACTTCACCAGCAGGAAGGCCATGCCCTTCCAGGTCACGGGGTTCGAGAGGAAGGCCCCGACCTGCTTCATGAAACCTGTCGCCGGCTGGCTGCCCGGGGGCGGCAGCATGGGCGGCACGTCGGCGCCCAGCGCGTGGATGGCGAGCTGGCGCTCGAAGGCAGCGAGTCCCCAGCTCCCGGCGAAGACCAGGGCCAGGATCGGGATGCCGATCCAGACGATCGTCAGCCCGAGGCCCGTGGTCAGGCCCACGCTGAGGAATACGAAATAGAGGATGCCCATGGGCATGGCGAGCAGCAGGTACAGCAGGTTGGTATAGGTGCGCAGCCGCAGCGGCGCCGTGAAGAAGTGAACCACAGCGTCGGTGAGGGTGATGGCATCGTTCATGGCAGGCCTCCTGGGGAAGGACTACGGGGAATGGGTGGGGCAGGTTTCAGGGGGAAGAACACGGACGGATACGGACGAGGAGAACGGGATTACTCCAGCAACACCTCCCCCGCCGGCTCGCGCAGGTTGTAGCGCGAGCTCATGACGTGCCCGTAGGCCCCGGCGTTGGCGATCAGCAGGACGTCGCCTTCCGCCGTGGGCGGCAAGCGGCGCGAACGGCCGAGGATGTCGCCAGTCTCGCAGATAGGACCCACGATGTGCGCCGTCCAGGCCGGGGCTTCGTCGAGCCGCGTGAGGTTGACGATGGGGTGATAGGCGCCGTAGAGCGGCGGCCGGATCAGCGAGTTCATGCCGGTCTCGAGGCCCACGTAGAGCACCTCGCCCTTGCGCTTGACCTGCGTCACCCGCGCCAGCAGCACCCCGGCGCGGGCCACCAGGAAGCGGCCGGGCTCCAGCCACAGCTCGAAGCGCGGGTGGGCCGCCTTGAAGCGCCGCAGCAGCTCGCCCAAGGCCGCGAGGTCCAGGGGGTTCTGGCCCGGCCGTTCCGGCACGCCGAGCCCGCCGCCGAGGTCGAGCACCCGTACGTCCGGGAACCGCTCGGCGGCCGCGGCCAGGAAGAGCGCCACCTCGCTCCAGGCTTCCGGCGTGCGGATGCCGCTGCCGATGTGGGAATGCAGGCCCACCACCCGCGCGCCGCAGGCGGCGAGCAGCGGCAGGATGTCGTCGATCTGCTCCGGCGCCAGGCCGAACTTGGACTGCGCGCCGGCCGTGCGGACGTGCGCGTGGTGGCCCCTCCCGCGACCCGGATCGAGCCGCAGGAAGACCTCGCGGCCGCGGAAGACCTCCGGCCACTCGCGCAGCGGATGGAGGTTGTCGATCGTCACCCGCGCGCCCAGCTCGAAGCCGCGGCGATACTCCTCGCGCGGCGCGAAGTTGGGCGTGAAGAGCAGGCGGGCGCCGTCGAGGTCCGGAAAGAGCGCCCGCACGTGCTCCAGCTCGGCCGCCGAGACGCACTCCAGCCCCAAGCCTGCGGCGTGGAAGACGCGCAGCACGTCCGCCTGGCAGTTGGCCTTGAGCGAGTAGAAGACGCGGTCCAGCGCGTCGAGCGAGCGCAGCGCCTCCACCGTGGACCGCAGGGTGCCCGCGTCATAGACGTAGACCGCTCCGCAGGCCGCGGCGGCCTCCAGCAGCTCGCTCCGCCGCCGGCGCCACCACTCGCGATGCGAGGCGGCGGCCTCGTCCACCGGCTCGCCGAACAGCTCGCTCCAGGTGGTGCCGAAGAGATCGCTCTCCCCTCTTTGCCCGAACAACAGGCCGTGGAGCTGCCGCACCAGGCGCTCGCTCTGGTCCTCGTCCACGACGAAGGTCAGATTCAGGTCGCTCGCCGCCTGCGTGACGAGATGAACCTTCATCTCCTCGAAGGCTTCGAGTACCGGCCCCAGCTCGTGGAGGATGGCGCGAATGCCGCGGCCGACGAGCGACAGCGACGAGGCCGGCTCCACGAGGCCGGGCTCGCAGAATTCCGCCAGATCGCGCAGCAGGCTCCCCACCACCGCGGGCTCCAAGGCGTTGGCCTGCGGATCGAGCGAGACGGTGACGTTCGTCTCCGAGGTGGAGACCGAGTCCACCGACAGGCCGTAGCGCGCGAAGACGGCGAAGGCGCGGGCGAGGAAGCCGACTTCCTCCCACATGCCGACCGTCTCCATCGACACCAATGTGAGGCCGTGGCGCGAGGAGATCGCCTTCACCTGCGGCCCGGTCACCGGGCCGGCGGCCGAGATCACCGTCCCCGGCACGTCCGGACGGTCGGTCGAGAGCACGTGCAGCGGGATGCCGTGGGCGCGCAGCGGCGGGATGGCGCGCGGGTGGAGCACCTTGGCGCCCATGGTGGCGATCTCCTGCGCCTCTTCGTAGGTCAGGGCGCGCAGCAGGCGGGCCGAAGGGATGAGCGCCGGGTTGGCGGTGAACAGGCCGGGCACGTCGGTCCAGATCTCGCACCGCGCGGCGCCCAGTCGTGCGGCGAAGTAGGCGGCGGAGGTATCCGAGCCGCCGCGGCCGAGGAGGACCGTCTGCCCTTCCCGATTGCGCGCGATGAAGCCCTGGGTCATCACCACGGCAGCGGGGATTTCCGCCAGCCGCCGGCTGAGCTCCTCGTCGCGCGCGAAATCGCAGGTGGCCGCGAGATAGGCGCGCGCGCTGCCGGCGAGCGGATCCTCGCGGGCTTCGAGCGCGGTGCGGGCGTCGAGCCAGGAGGTGTCGATGCCGCGCGATGTCAGCCAGGCGGCGCCGAGGCGGGTGGACATCAGCTCGCCGAAGGCCATCACTCGCGCCTCCAGGGCCGGGCCGGCCTCGCGCAGCAGCGACGCCGCGAGAGTGAGGCGGGAGAGCTCCTCGAAGTCGTCCCTCAGCAGCGCCGCGGCGTCGAGCCCCAGAGCCGCGCCGAGCTCCAGGTGCCGCGCCAGGATGGCCGCGAGCCCCTCCTCGTGCCGGCCCGCGACGGCCAGAGCGAGCAGCTCTTTCAGGCGATCGGAGACGCCGGAGAGCGCCGAGCAGACGACGAGCGGCCGAAGGCCTTCGTCAATCCTTCTTTCGACGAGCGCGGCGATCGTGGACCAGCGTTCGGGGGTGGAGACGCTGGTGCCGCCGAACTTGAGGACGACCCAATCCTTCACTCCGGATTCTCATCCCTTCGCCGCGCGCACCGCTTCGGTGAGCGCCGGCAGCACCTCGTGCAGGTCGCCGACGATGCCGTAGTCGGCGACGTTGAAGATCGGCGCGCCGGGGTCCTTGTTGATCGCCACGATCACCGACGAGCCCTTCATGCCGACGAGATGCTGGATGGCTCCGGAGATGCCGGCGGCGACGTAGAGCTTGGGCGCCACGGTCTGGCCGGAGGAGCCGATCTGGCGGTCGCGCGGCAGCCAGCCGTTGTCGATCACCGGCCGGCTGGCGCCGATCTCCGCGCCGAGGGCACGCGCCAGCTCCTCGACGGGGCCCATCTTGTCCGCGCCGCCGACGCCGCGGCCCACCGCCACGATGACGTCCGCCTTGGTCAGGTCCACCGTGTCGCCGCCCACCTCCTCGTAGCCGAGGATCTCGCGGTCCGGCTGCACCGCCGAGAGATCCACGTCGAGCGGCTTCACCTCGGCCTCGCCGCCGCGCACCACGCTGTCGGCCGGAAAGGCGCCGGACTGCACGGAGACGAGCACCGTCCCCTCGCCCTTGAGCCGCACCTTCGACTGCAGCTTGCCGCCCATCACTGGGCGCATCCACACGAGACCGCCGTCCGCGGACTCGAAGCCGGTGACCTCCGGCAGCAGGCCGGCGCCGACCGTCTGGGCGAGGCGGGCCATGAAATCCACCGTCTGATAGGTGTGAGGGAAGACGACGAAGCCGGGAGCCGCGCTGCGGATCGCGGGCGCCAGCGCGCCGATGAAAGCGCCCGGCGTGTAGGCGCGCAGCGCGTCGTGGTCCGCCGCATGGACGGCGGCGAGATCGAGCTTCGCCACGTCGGCCGCCGCGAGCCCGACGCCGGAGCCGAGCAGCACGGCTTCGGCCTTGCCGCCGAGGCCCGCCGCCAGCTTCTGCGCCGCCGCGGCCGCCTCCCAGGAGATGCGGGGGAGCTGGCCCTCGCGGTGTTGCAGCACCACCCAGACGCGCGTCGCCATCAGAGCACCCTCGCTTCCTTCTGCAGCTTGTCGACCAGCGCCGCCGCCGCGCTCTTGGCGTCCCCCTCCAGGATCTGGGCCCCGCGGCCCGACTCCGGGAACTGGACGGAGACGATCTCCAGCCGCGAGCCCGCCTCCCCCACCTGCGACGCGTCGAGGCCCAGGTCGGCCGGCGTGGCGGCCGCGATCTCCTTCTTCTTCGCCGCCATGATGCCTTTCAGCGAGGCGTAGCGCGGGTGGTTGAGGCCGGCCTGGATCTCCAGCACGGCGGGCAGGCGGACGCGCGACACCTCGTTGACGCCGCTCTCCATCTCGCGCGTCACCTTGGCGGTGGCGTTCCCCTCCTCCAGCTCGACGCCCATCACCAGCCAGACGTGCGGCCAGCCGAGATGGCCGGCGATGACGGAGCCGGTGCCGCCGTAGCCCACGTCGTCCGACTGCGAGCCGGTGAGCACGAGGTCGAAGCTGTCGCGCGCCAGCGCCGCCGCGAGGGCGCGGCCGGTCGCCAGAGCGTCGCCGCCGCGGAACGCCGGGTCCGCCAGGTGGACGGCGCGCGCCGCGCCCACCGCCAGGGCCTTGCGCAACGCCTCCTTGACGCGCTCCGGCCCGAGGCTGAAGACCACCACCTCGCCGCCCGTCTTCTCGGCGATGCGCAGCCCCTCTTCCAGCGCGTACTCGTCGCTCTCGTTGATGATGAACGGCAGGTCCTCCTCGTCCAGCCAGCGGCCGTCGCGGCTGACGCGCAGCCGCGCTTCCGTGTTGGGTACCTGCTTGATGCAGACGGCGATCTTCATGCAGGGATCTCCTCGCCTCCGGGCTACACCGCCTTGGCGGCGCGGCCGCCGCTGCCGAGCAGCCGGCGCAGCAGCGGCGCCGGCGGGTTGAACGCCCACACGCGGTCGCCGAAGCGCAGGGTGGGCACGACGCGCCGGCCGCCGCTGCGCTGCAGCACCATGGCCTCGGCGCCGGCGTCGCGGTCGATGTCCACCTCGGCGAAGGGTGCCGCGGCGTTCTCCAGCATGTGCTTGGTGCGCCGGCAGTCGGGACACCAGGCGGAGCTGTAGACCACCAGGTCGCGCGTCTGGATGCCGAGGCCCGCCGCCAGCCCCGACGCCTCTTCGGAGCTCAGGCGCACGCCGGCGATGCGGACGCTGCCGTCCGGCTCGGTGAGCAGGAGGGCCGGCAGATCCGATTCCGGCGAGATGCCCAGCCCCGCCAGCCGGCTCGCGGCCTGCGGCTGCGCGGCGACGTCGATGCGGTGACCGCAGCCGGCGGGCGGCTCGGCGTGGCGCGTCGAATCGTAATAGACGTGGCAATCCAGGGGTTGGCTCATAGGGCAGGTCCCGGCACCCGCACCGCGGCGCCGTTGACGGCTGCCGCGGCGGGCGTGGTCAGGAAGTGAATGACGCTCGCGACGTCCTCGGTCTTCGCCCACTTCGCCGGATCGGCGTCGGGCATCGCGGCGCGGTTCGCCGGCGTATCCATGGTGCCGGGGAGCACGGCGTTGGCGCGGCCGCCGAACGGCGCCATCTCGCGCGCCAGCGACTCGACCATGCGCAGCACGCCGGCCTTGGCGGCGGCATAACCGCCGACCCCGGCCTCCCCGAGCAGCGCCGCCGGCGCGGAGACCGCCACGGCGACGCCGCCGCCGGCGCGCTCGAAGCGGCGGGCGCACTCGCGGAAGATGCGGAAGGTGGTCTCCAGGTTGAGCTTCACCAGATAGTTCCAGTCGGCGTCCGAACAGTCGGCGAAGCGCGCCCAGCGGAAGCCGCCCACCAGGTGGACGACCGCCCGCGGCACGCCCGAGGCGGCCTCGGCGTCGTCGAACAGCTTCGCCACCTCGGCCGTGTCCGCCAGGTCCACCCGGCGCACCGACAGCCTGTCCGACGGGGCGAGCGAGGTCAGTTCGGCGAGCGCCTCCTCGTTGGCGTCCACGGCGAGCACGCGGTCTCCGGCGTCCAGGAAGCGCGCCACCACGCTGCGCCCCAAGGCGCCCGCGGCCCCGGTGATGAGGACTCGCCCGTTCATGCTCGCTCCAGGGTTGAATGCGGCCAGGCACGCTTCGCCACAGCCCTACAGGTGCCGTGGCGGATCGGGGGCGAGACTATCACGGGTGGCCAAAAACAGGCGCTCCGCCCAGGGACGCCAGAGACACCAAGGACAGCAAGGACAAGAAGGCTGTCCCTGGAAATCCCTGCTGTCTCTGCCGTCTCTTTGAGACCGCAACAAGATGAGATAGGCTATAGGTATGTCCACCGCCGAGAACACCGCGAAGTAGATCACGTCCTACAAAGCCCCTCTAGTCCCGCCAAGGTTCTTCAGTAGCACGTTTCTACAGGCACCCGTTTTCTCTTCCATGTCAGCCTTCCGCCGTCTCCTGCCCGCCGAGCCCGTCGTTTCCCCGAGCGAGACCCGCTTCCAGCGCTGGCGGCGCAAGCGCCGCACGTACGTTCTGCGGTGGTTCGACCGCACCATCCTCTCGCTATACCGGCTGATCTCCTGGCTCGACCGCCGGGCGCCGATCGAGAAGCGGTACTTCCGGGTGGCCATCTTCGGCTCGAGCCGCATCGAGACCGAGAACGGCGCCTACTCGCGGGTCCGTGAATTGGCCCAGAAGCTCTCGTTCATGGGCTGCGACATCGTCACCGGCGGCGGTCCGGGCCTGATGCGGGCCGCCAACGAGGGCGCCCGCGCCGGCGCCTATCACTACAAGACCCGCTCCTTCGGCCTCACCATCCTCCTGCCCATGGAGGAGCAGCCCAATCCGTTCCTCGACGAGGTGGCCCAGCACTCGACGTTCTTCTCGCGTCTCCACCAGTTCATCCGGCTGTCGCACGCCTGCGTCGTCATGGACGGCGGCCTCGGCACCACGTTGGAAGCCATGATGGTCTTCCAGCTCCTCCAGGTAGGCATGCTGAAGGACCGGCCGCTCATCTTCGTCGGTCCGATGTGGCGCGGCCTGCGGGACTGGATCGAGCGCGAGATCGTCGAGCGGGGTCTCGCCTCCCCGGGCGACCTCAACGTGGCCTTCTGGGTGGATACGGTGGACGAAGCCGTGGCCGTCGTCACCCGCTATCTCGAAGACTTCCTGAGCCGCCATCGAGTCGTCCTGCCGCCGGCCATCGACGAGCCTCCCGAGGCGGAGCTGGCCCTCGCTTCTCCCGGTCCAAAACAGGCGAAATAACTCGCGGCACGAGCTTTGCTGAGGCGGCGGGGCCATGGTACGTTGCCCCCGCCTGGGGCGTATGAGAGCGACAGGGGAGCGCGCATGCTGACGATGACCATGATCCTTCTCCAGCTCGGCGGCGTCCGGGGACCGAGCGCGTTCGATTTCTTCCTGCGCGGCGGGCCGATGGGGAAGTTCGTCCTCGCCGTGCTGGTTGTCTTCTCCGTGGGCTCCTGGTCCATCATCCTCGGCAAGATGGTGCAGTTCCGGCGCGCCGGCCGGCACAGCGAGCGCTTCCTCGAAGCCTTCCACCGCAGCCAGCGCTTCAGCGAGGTCAATGCCGTGGCCGGCAAGCTCGGCGCCTCGCCGCTGGTGGGCATCTTCCAGGCCGGCTACGCCGAGATCGACGGCCAGATCAAGAACGCTCCCGAGCCGGAGCGTCCCGGCGAGAAGCGCGCCTACCGCATCACCTCGCTGCCGGCCCTCCAGCGCACCCTCGCCCGGGCGGCCAACGTCGAGCTGCTGGGGGTGACCCGCTGGCTCGGCTTCCTCGCCACCACCGCCGCCGCGACGCCGTTCATCGGCCTCTTCGGCACCGTGTGGGGCATCATGCAGGCGTTCAACGACATCGGCCTCCAGGGCTCGACCTCGATCGTGGCCGTGGCGCCCGGCATCGCCGAGGCGCTCATCAACACCGCGGCCGGGCTCGCGGCGGCCATCCCGGCGCTCATCGCCTACAACTACTTCTCGCAGTACGCCCGCCGGCTGCGCCTGCAGATGGACGACTTCGTCCTCGAGTTCCTCAACCTGGCGGAGCGGAACTTCACCTAGGCGCGGACCGTCTCAAGGAGCAGGGGAGCTATGGCCTTCAGCATGGGCAACGGCGGCGACGAAGATCCGGTCCTGGCGGACATCAACGTCACGCCCCTGGTGGAC
>DATBGJ010000149.1:0-2739 GCA_036558045.1 Thermoanaerobaculia bacterium | reverse complement strand
ATGCGTGCCGGCCGGCACCTGGACGCCGATGCGATACGCGTTGGCGGTGAGCACCTGGGTGGGACGGTCATCGAGCGTAGCCTTGAAAAGGAGGTTGGCGCGCTGCACGACGAGGAGCGCGCCCCCGGGGCCGGCAACGGTCTCGATCTCGAAGCTCTCCGGGCCGCGGCGGAGGATGCGCGCGCTGCCGCCGCCGGTCGTCTGCGGAGCTCCGCCCGGCCCGGCGATGACGGCGTCCGAGCGCGCGTCGAATCCCGGGTCGGTGATGCGGCGATAGGCCTCCCGGGGGCTGGGCTCGCGGAAGACGCGGCGGGCGAGGAAGGCCTCGGGAGCGCGCTCCGTCACTTCGTAGATGTACAGCGTGCGGCCGAAGCTGGGGATCGTCCGGAGCAGCCGCGCGTGCGGCGGCAGCGGCTCCAGCGGATGGTTCACCAACAGCCGGCCGACGCCCCAGGCGGCAAGCATGCGCAGGCGCTCCGGGTCCTTCGCGTTCTTGACCGCGGTCTGCGCGATGCGCGCGAGGAAGGTGTCCAGTCCCTCCGGCGAGCTGTTCAGCTCGTAGCGCCGGCCCCAGACCGGGCCGCTGAACGGGTAGAGCTCGAAGAACGAGCGGCGCTCCAGCCAGCGGGTGTGGGGCTCGGGGAAGCGGCCCTTGCGCAGGGTGCTGGGGCCGAAGAGATAGTTGTAGTCGGGGTTCACCACCTCCAACTCCGCCGGCACCCAGGAGAGCGCCGGCGGCGGCACGAGGTAGGGCACCACGGCGTCCATGGGATAGAGGGGCCGCAGCAGCCAGAGCTGCGCCGCGGCGTGGACGGCGACGAGCGCCGCCCCCGCGAGCCGCCAGGAGCGGCGGGAGAGCCCGAGCGCGAGGCCGAGCGCCGCGAGCACGCCGAGCGAGACGAGCGAGAGGCCCGCCCAGCGCAGGCGCTCGCCGGCGATGAACGCCGCCGGCCGCGGGATGAAGAGATCGAGCCACGCCTCGGCCAGGCCCGGCGCCAAGTTGAGGAAGCACCAGAAGGCGGCGAAGGCCAGGGCGAGCAGCAGCAACGCCCAACGGAAGCGCCGGCGCGCCCTTTCGTCAGCGCGTAGCCGCTCGAACCCCAGGCCGCACAGCAAGGCCGCGCCGACCGCCACCGGCAGCCAGAACTTGACCGGATAGCGCAACGACTTCCGCATCGGCGAGGTCAACAGCCACTCGGCCACGGGATTGAACTTGCCGAGCGAGAGGAAGAGGCCGAAGACAATGCCGCCCCAGGCCCAGGCGGCGGCCCGGCCGCGCGGCCGGCCGGAGGCGGCGATCAGTGCCAGCGCCAGCAGCCCGGGATAGAGCGAGAGATAGTAGGGCGGCACGCCGGTGAAGAACTGGCTGCCCCAGAAGGCGCCCTTGCTGAGCAGGTCCGGCCGGCCGAAGACGAAGGGAATCAGCCATTCGGCGGCCTGTCGGGGATCCCAGCTCGCCGTCGTCACCGCGCTGCGGCTGTAGCCCGCGTGGCCGCGGAAGGAGAGCGGCAGGATGCGCAGGAACTCGGCGAGCTGCGGCAGCGCGATCAGCGTCCCGCAGGCGAAGGCGGCGGCGAGCAGCGCGAGGCCGCTCCATCCCGCGCCGGCCGGCCGCTCCCGCCAGACCAGGACCACGGCGGCGCCGGCGAGGAGAAGCGCGAGGAGCGCCGTCTGCGGATCGCCGCCGAGGATCATCAGCGTCCATAGCAGGGCGATCGCCGGAGCCAGCAGGCCGCGGCGGCGCTCGCGAATGAAATCCATGCAGGCGGCCGCCAGCGCGGGGGCCAGGGTGACGCCGGCGATGAGGTTGTAGAAGTTGAGGTGCGAGAGATAGAAGCCGGAGGCCGTCCAGCAGGCCGCTCCCGCCCAGGCCGATTCGCGGCCGAGGCCCCAGCTCCGCGCCAGCCAGTAGAAGGCGAAGGGGGCGAGGAGCAGGTGGATCCAGAAGTGCGCGTTGAAGGCCCAGAACGTGGAGCCGACGAGAAAAAGCAGGTTCGTCGGATAGAACGGCGCCGCGTTGAGATTGCCCGCCAGCGGCTGGCCTCCCGCCCGGTAGGGATCGATGAGGGGGAAGTAGCCGCGCCGCAGTGCCTCCGCCTGCGACCACTTCATGGGGAAATGCGAGTTGAGCACGTCGCGCAGGATGAGCGTCTCGGTGCCGCGCACGAGGGGCAGCACGGCGAGGACTAGGAGGAGCAGCAGGGGGGCGGCGTAGAGGAGGGCGGTCTTCCTCACACCCACTCCTCCAGTGGGATCGTGGAGAACCGGGACGGCCTGCGCAGGACCGTGCGGAATCCTGCGCCCGCCTGGAGCGAGGGGGCGGGGGAAACGGGCGCCTCCGGGGACATGGGGACGAAGCCTACTAGAATAGGCCGGTGATCCGACCGCTCGTGCAATCCCTGCGGCCCGCGCAGTGGGCCAAGAACCTCTTCGTCCTGGCGCCGCTCGTCTTCGGTGACAAGCTGCTCGACGGGGCCGCCGCCAGCCGCGCGCTCCTCGCCCTCGCGGCGTTCTGCTGCGCCTCCAGCGCCGTCTATCTGATCAACGACCTGCGCGACCGCGAGGAGGACCGCCGGCATCCCTTGAAGCGGCTGCGCCCGCTGGCCGCCGGCACGCTCGCCGTTCCGGTCGCCGTGGCCGCCGTCGCCGTGCTGGTGGGAGCGGCGCTCGCCGTCGCCTTCTACCTGGGGCTGCCCTTCGCGCGCATCCTCGGCGCCTACCTGATCATCAACGTCCTCT
>DATBGJ010000148.1:0-4126 GCA_036558045.1 Thermoanaerobaculia bacterium | reverse complement strand
GATCGCCGCCGGAATGGCCGTCGTCGCCGACGACGAAGCCAAGGTGAGCGACCTGCTGCTCTCGACGCCGCTGCGGCCGGCGGAATACGTGTGGGGCAAGTTCCTGGCCATCCTCTCCTGTTTCCTTGCCGCCCTGGGAATCCACCTCCTGCTGGCGGTCTTCTTCAATCACGTGCTGCCCAATCCGGACGCGGTGGAGATCCGTGGGCCGTTCGCCGCCGTCAACTACCTGCGGCCGGCCCTCGCCTTCGGCCTGCCGACGCTGGTCTTCTATCTGGGGATTGCTTTCTTCCTCGGCGAGCGTTGGCGGCGGCCGGTCACCGTCTTCCTTTTCCCCACCGCGCTGCTGATCCTCGACTTCTTCCTCTGGGATTGGTCCCCGACGTGGCTCGACCCGCGCATCAACCGCCTGTTGATGCTGATCGATCCCGCCGGTTTCCGCTGGCTCAACGAGACCTGGCTCAAGCTCGACCGCGGAGCGGATTTCTACAACCACTTGCGCGTCGGCCTCGACGGGGGATTCGTGCTCTCGCGCCTGGCTTTCCTGGGGCTCGGGCTGGCGGGAGTGGCGCTCGCCCAGCGGCACCTCACGAGGAACCTTCAGGCTGACGCGGGGAGGGCGGGCCGCCGGCGCTTCGGCAGGCAGCGGGAGGTCGCCGCCGAGACGAACGGCGCAACGATCGTCGTCTCACGGCCGCTCTCCGCTCTGCGGATGCAGACCCGCGGCGTCGGCCTCGCCGCGGGCGCGCTGGCGGTGGCCCGCACGGAGCTGCGCAGCCTCATCGCCTCGCCCGCCCTCTACGTGTTCGGCGCTCTCATCCTGATTCAGACGCTGGGCTCGAGCCTCCTCGCCCAGGGAGCCTTTCAGACCGAGGTGTTCATCACGCCGGGCCTCACCGCGGTGCGGGCGATGAATACGCTGTCGCTGCTGCTCTGTCTGCTCCTCATGTTCTATACCGCCGAGTCGATCGAGCGCGAACGTTCCGCCGGCCTCGCCTCCCTCTCCTACGCGACGCCGGCGCGCACCGCGTCGCTGCTCTTCGGCAAGGCGCTCGGCAACAGCGCCGCCGGCCTGCTGATGGTGGCCGCCACCTGGCTCGGCTGCGCCATCGGCATCCTGATCCAGGGAAAGATGGCTCCCGCTCCCGGCCCGTACCTGCTCGTCTGGGGCCTCCTGCTTCTGCCCACGGTGCTCGCCTGGACCTGCTTCATCATCGCCGTGCGGGCCGTCTCCGGACAGCGCTACGCCACCTACAGCATCGGCCTCGGCGTCATCGCTCTTACCTTCTATCTCCAGTTCACCGACAGGATGAGCTGGGTGGGCAACTGGTGGCTCTGGGACACGCTGCAGTGGAGCGACATGGGGGTTTTCGAGCTCAACCGGCGAGCCCTCGTCCTCAACCGGCTCATGGTCCTGGGGCTCGCCGCTTTCTTCGTGGCCGTCGCCGTGCAGGCCTTCGGCCGCCGGCAGGCGGATGCCATCGGCACGATCCACCGTCTGCAGCCGGCGCCGCTGCGGCGGCGGCTGCTCGGTCTCGCGCCCTTCGCCGCCGTGCCGCTCGCGGCGGGCGTCGCGCTCTGGCTCGCCGTCAACGACGGCTTCCAGGGGCGGGCGCTGGAGAAGAAGGCGCGGGATTACTGGAAGCAGAACCTCGCCACCTGGAAGGACGCGCCGCAGCCGGCCATCGCCGGCGTCGACCTCGACCTGCAAGTCGAGCCCGCGCGCCGCTGGCTCGCCGCTCGCGGCAGCTATCAGCTCCTCAACGACGGCGACGCGGCGCTGGCCCGCTTCGCGCTCACCGGCGGGCCGCACTGGGAGAAGGTGCGCTGGACCCTCGACGGCAGGGCCTACACGCCCGAGAACCGCACCAGCCTCTTCGTCTTCACGCCGCCGGCGCCGCTGCCGCCAGGGGGCCGCGTACGGGTGGGCTTCCAATTCGAAGGGCAGTTGCCGCACGGCATCACCAGGAACGGCGGCGGCGCGCGCGAGTTCATCCTGCCCTCGGGCGTCGTGCTGACCAGCTTCACCCCCAGCTTCGCGCCGGTCGTCGGCTACATGCCGGAGATCGGCATCAAGAGGCACGAGAACGACTACGAGCCACGGGTCTATGCGGACGACTTCTACCTCGGCAAGACGCACATCGCTTTCGGGGCGGGACATTCCTTCCCCACCCGCATCGCCGTCACCGGGCCGGCGGACTACACGTTCAACTCGGTCGGCACGCGGGTGAGCGAGACGGTGAAGGACGGCCGGCGCACCGCGGTCTGGAAGAGCGACTATCCCGTGCGCTTCTTCAACGTCGTCGGCGGCCGCTGGCAGGTGCGCCGGGGGCACGGCACGGCGATCTTCTACTATCCCGGGCACCCCTACAACATCGACGAGATGATCGGCGCCCTGGATGCCGCCCGCCGCTGGTACTCGGCGTGGTTCCGTCCCTTCCCCTGGCGCGAGCTCAAGCTCTCCGAGTTCCCGGCGCTGGCGAATTACGCGCAAGGGTTCCCCACCGACATCACCTTCTCGGAAGGGATCGGCTTCCTCACCAAGGGCGACGTCAAGACCGACGCGGTCTTCATGGTGACCGCCCACGAGAGCGCCCACCAGTGGTGGGGCAACCTGCTGACGCCGGGCGAAGGACCGGGGGGAGACCTCCTCTCGGAAGGCATGGCCCACTTCTCGACCGCCCTGCTGACGGAGCAGGTCAAGGGGCCCCAGGCCCGCATGGAATTCCTGAAGCGCATCGAGGAGCGGTACGGCGATGAGCGGCGGGCGGACGCCGAGCGCCCGCTGGTCAAGGTCGACGGCTCCCGCGACGGCGACAACACGGTGACCTACGACAAGGGCGGCTGGGTGTTCTGGATGCTCTCTCGGCAGCTCGGGCGCGAGCGGGCTCTCGCCGGCCTGCGCAAGTTCATCGCCGACTGGGGGAACGGACCGGACTACCCCGTGCTCCAGGACTTCACCGCCGCCATGCGTCCCTTCGCCGCCGATCCCGCGGCCTACGACGACTTCGTGAAACAGTGGTTCCACCAGGTCGTCGTGCCGGAGTACCGGCTGAGCGGCGCCCGGGTGACGGCCATGCCAGGCGGGGGCTGGAAGGTGACCGCGCGGCTCAAGAACGCCGGCGGTGGTAGAATGCCGGTCGAAATCGCGGCCAGCCAGGGGGAGCGCTTCGCGGAGAAGGGAGAGCCGAAGAAGCCCTATCGCGACGCCCGGCGGACGGTGGTTCTCGGCGCCGGCGAGGAGAGGGCGGTCGAGATCGCCTGCCCGTTCCGGCCGGAAAAGGTGGTCGTCGATCCCGACGTCCAGGTACTTCAGTTACGCCGCAAGGCGGCAGTGGCGAGGCTCTAGGCCAAATTTATGGCAATAACCTTACGCAGTGGGCTCGTTTTTTCCCGTTGACGACACTATACTAGGTTAAGCAGTATCCTATTTCGCAGACCGGTCACCATCAGGGAGGCCCACGCGCTGCACAGGAGGCGCGTGAAAGGAGGAGGAGATGCATCGCAGAACTGTCCACCGGTGGATTGCCGCGCTGGCGCTCGTCGCGGCTCTGGGAGTGCTGGGAGCGCGGCCGGCCGCCGCCGCGGATCTGTCGAATCTGGGGATCGGAGAGCAGCTCGCCAGCCTGTGGTCGGCGGTCAGCGCAGGGCCGGCGGCGCTGTGGGAGGCCGTGAGCGGCTGGTTCGGGGCAACCGAGAAACCCGAGAAGTCCGCCGGTCAGACACCGGAGCCGCCGCCGGCGCCAAACGCGACTTGGACCATCGACCCGAACGGGCAGTGGTGAAGGCGGGTAGCTCGTGCTTGTTTCGAGACATCGTGCCTGTTTTATGAGAGAATCGGTTCAACTTCGCTGAATGCATTTGAAGGAGAACTGGATGAGCGAGCATCCACGCCGCGAAACTCTGGAGGGACTCCTGCTGAGCCATCTGCCGGCCGGCGAGGTGAAAGCCACCGTGGCTCACCTGCTGGGCGGCTGTGACGACTGCCGGGGTGAGATGTCGCCGCTTGCCGCGGCGATGTTCGCGTCCGGCAACGCGCACGAGGCTTCAGTCGCAGAGGAGGACGAATACGATCAGGTGATCTCCGCGGCATTCGCCAGCGTTCTCGAGCACGAGCGCAATCTGG
>DATBGJ010000147.1:0-2141 GCA_036558045.1 Thermoanaerobaculia bacterium | reverse complement strand
GCGGGCCGGCGGCGGCAGCTTGCGCAGCTCGGCCACCGCGGCCAGCGCCTCGGAGCCGCGGCCGGCGGCGGAGAGCGCGTTGACCAGGCGCAGGCCGTATTCCGGCCGGTCGGGATAGAAGGTCCACAGCGAGCGGTAGATCTCGCTCGCCTTCCGCCAGTCCTTCTTCGCCTCGTTGAAGCGCGCCTCGATCGCCAGCCGTTCCTCCTGCGGCAGGGTGGCCGCGAGCTGGACCGCCTCCTCGGCGGCGGCGCGCGCCTCGTCGTCGTGGCCGAGCCCCATCCAGGCCAGGGAGAGGGCCGAACGGATCATCGCCGAGCCCGGATCGGCCGCGGCGGCCTGTTGCAGCAGATCGCGCGCGCCGCGCGAGTCGAAGGCGCGCAGGCGAACCAAGCCCTCTGAGTAGTAACGGGCCGCCGTGGGGTTGGCCGGCCGCAGCGCCTGCACCGCCTTGACCTCCGCGGGCGAGAGCTCCTCCCAATGCAGGTTGCGGCGCAGGCGCAGGCCGAGATGGGAGACCAGGTCGAACAGGTCCTCTTCCCTCCCCACTTCCGCCAGGGAGGCCACGGTTTCACCCTCGGGGACTTTCAGCACCCGCAGGTCGATCCGGATCTTGGACGCGCCGGCTTCTCCGAGCGCGAGATACGAGCCGGTGACGACCAGATCGGTGCCGAGGATCTCGTGGAGCCGCCGCAGGCTCTCCGCGCCCAGCTCCTCGATGGCGGACAGCGGCAGGGTGTCCCGCAACCGCGCGATCTCCTCACCCGAGACCACCCGCGCCTTGGAACCCACGGACAGCTCGGTGATCAACATCTCGGAGAGCGCGATCGACAGCCAATCCTGCCGGCGGTCCGCGGAGAGGTTCCGCAGGCTCAGCACCGCGACCGCCGGACGCCGCACCGCCGCCGGACGAACGGCGCCGGTAGCGCCGGCCGGCGGGGAAGACGGCCGGCGCTGCATCAGGGCGACGAGCCCGAGACCGCCCACCGCCAGCAGGAAGCCCAGCGCCAAGCCGGCGAACAGCGGCCAGCGCCGGCCGGCGGGCGGCGGCGCGGGTTGGATGGAAGGCTGCGGAACCGGCCGGCCGGCCTCGGGCTCCGCCGCCGGAGGCTCGGCGGCGGGCTCCGCCGGCGCGATCACCGGCATCTCGCCGCTCGACTCCCGGGGGATCTCGGCCACCTCGGCCACGAAGCTGTAGCCGAGCCCGGGGACGGTCACCACGTAGCGGTGGTCGTTGGCGCGCTCGCCCAGGGCCTTGCGCAGGGCCGAGATGTTCTGCGTCAGGTTGGCTTCGGTGACGTAGGCGTCCGGCCACACCCGGCGGATCAGCGACTCCTTCTCGACCACCTCGCCCCGGCTCTCGAGCAGGACCATGAGGATCGAGAAGGACTTGGGCGTGAGGGGCACCTGCTCGCCGGCTCGCAGCAGCCGGCGGCGAACGGGATCGACGCGAAAGGCATCGAACTCATACAGGACCTTGTCGGTCCGTGCCGCCAGGGGACTCGTCGTCATAGGGTCGGGATCGGGCCTGTTCGCCGGGCTCCTCCTACGAGCTCTCTCGTGAGGCACCGTCCGCAGGGTATGTAGGGACTGCCTGGACGGGGATTGTACCCCAGCCCGCCATCCGGCGTCTTCTCTGCTTCTATGAGCTTTTTTGAGGAAGCTTGAGCGGGACTCTGAGGACTCTTGAGCGGCCGATCCCTACACTCCCCCTCAACGCAGCAAACCCGAGGGGAGGGGGCGCGGTTACCCGGAGGGAGGGGCCGCACACTGGTTGCTTGAAGTCCTGCAGTCTTGTTTTTGGGAGGAGAAGAGAGCTCAGATTTCTTTGAGATGCTTTGCAGGTTTGTGCAGCACGAAACCCGGCGGGAGTGATCCAGCCGGGTTTTTTCTTTCCGCGCCTCAGGGACGTCGAGCGGCGTCCGGCGACGACCAGACGTGGGTCGAAGGCGCGCCGGCCGGCCAGTAGGAGCCGTCCCGGCCGAGCAGGAACCAGCCGGTGGTGAGGACGAAGACCGCGAGCAGCAACAGGACCGTCGTCAACAGCAGGAGCTTCCACAGCTCGGGCTCGGCGCGCTGCCGCGGGCGCGGCGCCGGGACCGGCACCAGCCGCAGGGAGGCGCCGGGAAAAGGCGTCACCC
>DATBGJ010000146.1:0-6297 GCA_036558045.1 Thermoanaerobaculia bacterium | reverse complement strand
TGTCCTGGATGCCGCGCAGCCGCACGTACGGCCGCACGTGGCGGACGCGCCCGGTCTCGTAGAAGAACGACCGGCCCAGGACCGCGAAGCCGTCCCGCTTCCCCACCTGCGGGACGAAGCCCAGGTCCGCGCGGAACTCGTCGCCGATGTCGTAGTACTCGGCGTACCAGTCCCAGGTCTTCGTGCTGTGGCTCCAGTTGAGGTAGCCGGCGTGGGAGCTGAGCTCGCGGCCGTCCCACTCGGCGGCGAGGTCCGGCCGGTCCGGCGTCCGCGAGCCGCCGAACAGGAATTGCCCGCGGACGGAATCCTTGTCGTTCGGCCGCCAGAGGAAATCCGGCCCGAAGACCCGATTGTGTCCGCCGCCCTCGATCTCGCGGTCGGTCAGCACGAAGCTCGCGAACGAGGTGCCGTAGTCCCGGCGCGCCCGGCCCACGGCCACCCGCGACTGGAAGTCCTGGAAGGCGAGATCCGAGACTTGCGGCCCCGGCAGGATGACGCTGCCGCCGCCGCGGTCCTCGCCGACCAGCAGTGTGTAGACGGTGCTGCCGACCTGCCCGGTGGAGCGCAGCCCCCAGCGCGGCGAAGTGATCGTGCGCGTGTAGACCGCCTGGATCGGCGTCGAGAACAGGTCCAGCTCCTCCAGGAAGAACGGGCGCTTCTCGGGATAGAAGAGGGCGAAGCGTTCGTTGGCCGAGATCTGCGCCACGTCCGACTCGATCTGCGAGAAGTCGGGATTGATGGTGGCGTCGATCGCCGTGTCGGCGTTGGGAGTCCACTTGGCGTCGAGGCCGCCGTCCCAGTCGTTGGCGCGCTCGTCGAGCGGACCGCCGAGCGCGCCGGAGGGCGTGCGCGACTGCCTGCCCGTGGCATACGGGGCGAGCACGACGTGATTGCCGGCGGGCAGCCCCGCGAGTCCCACCAGCTTGGCCTCGTTGCAGATGAAGCAGTTCGAGCCGCGCGGCAGCTTGCTGCTGAACATCTGGTAGCGGAAGTCGCGGGGACGGTTGCGGTAGAGCAGGATGCCCCAGGTCTGCGGATCGGCGCGCTCGTAGCGCAGCGAGGAGAAGGGGATGCGGATCTCCAGCGTCCAGCCCTCGGGACCGAGGCGGGTCGCCGAGTCCCAGTAGAAATCGGCGGAATTGTCCTCGCCGCTCGAATCGTTGGTGATCGCGTCGTACTGGATGTTGCGCGGGTTGACCAGGAACAGGATGGCGGTCTTGCCGTCGTTGCGGGTGTCGAGGATGACGCCGCCGTAGTCGGTATAGCTCGGCACCACGTCGCGGTCATCGTAAGGCGCACGGATGCTCTTCGGCTCGGGATCGGAGAACTCGAAGGCGGCGTAGAAGAACCGGTCGTCGTAGGCGAGCCAGCCGACGGTCTTCACCTTCGGCGGCACGTTGTCGCCGGGATTGGTCTCGTAGAAGGTCTCGACGCGAGTGGCGCCGTTCCAGCCGGGATCGCCCAGCGCGCCGTCGATCTCGATCGGCCCGGCGGCGCGGGAGATGCGGATCTCGTCCGTCCCCATCCGCGGTTCCTGTGCGCCAACGGCGGAGCCGGCCCAGGCGAAGGCCAGCAGAACCAGCGCGAAACGGACCCCCAGAGTGCGAGGCATCGGCGTGTTCTACGGATGGAGGCGGACGAATGTTGCGGCCGGGAGAGAGAAAAAGTACCACGGGAGCGTTGCGAGCGTGGCTCCCGTGGATGGGAGGATCGTCGGTGAGGTAGGCGACGGTGGGGGGCGGGGCGTTACAGCTTTCCCCCGGTCCCCCCTGGCTCGCCCCTTGCACCAACCTTCCACGCTTTGAGCCCCGCCACGCACCGACTGCTCGTCGTCTCGAATCGCCTCCCCATCGTCCTCGAAAAGAAGGCCGGCCGCTGGAGCTACAAGCCGGGATCCGGCGGCCTGGTGAACGCCCTCGCGCCGGTGCTCTCCCACCGCGGCGGCATGTGGATCGGCTGGCCGGGGCTGCCCCTCGCCCGCGGCGGCTCCTGGCAGGCCGTGCTGGCCGAGGGCTTCCGCGAGCGCGGCTACGATCTCGTACCGGTGCTCCTCTCCGCCGAGGAGGTCAAGGGCTTCTACGAAGGCTTCTCCAACGCCATCCTGTGGCCGCTGTTCCACGACCTCCTCGGGCAATGCAACTTCCAGCCCTCGTTCTGGTACGCCTATCTCGGCGTCAACGAAAAGTTCGCCAACTCAGTGCTCCGCCACAGCCGGCGGGACGATTTCATCTGGATCCAGGACTACCAGCTCATCCACGTGGCCGAATTCATGCGGCGGAAGAGCGAGGCCCTCAACGTCGGCTTCTTCCTGCACATCCCGTTTCCGCCGCTCGACATCCTGCTGAAGCTGCCCTGGCGCGGCCAGATCCTCAAGGCCTTCCTCGCCTACGACCTGCTCGGCTTCCAGACGCCGCGCGACACCCGCAACTTCCTCTCCTGCCTGCAGGCGCTGCTGCCGGAAGCCGAGATCGTCGACCAGCATCCGATCACCGAGGTTCGCCTGGGCTCGCGGACGGTGAAGGTCGGGGCGTTCCCCATCGGCATCGATTTCCAGTCCTACGACGAGATCGCCCGCTCCGAGGAGGTCGGGCGCCGCGCCTCCGAGCTGCGCGGCCGTTTCGGCGCCGCCGAGCTCATCGTCGGAGTGGACCGCCTGGACTACACCAAGGGCCTGGTCGAGCGGCTGGAGGCATTCCGCAACGCGCTGCAGCGGTACCCCGAGCTGCGCGAGCGGGTGCTGCTCTTCCAGCTCGTGGTGCCGAGCCGGGAGGGGGTGCCCGAATACCAGAGCCTCAAGGCGCACGTCGAGCAACTGGTGGGAGAGATCAACGGCGAGTTCTCGACCGCCGGCTGGGTGCCCGTCCACTACCATTACAAGAGCCTGCGGCGGCGCGAGCTGATCGCGCTCTACCGCATGGCCCGCATCGGCTTCGTCACCTCGATCAAGGACGGCATGAACCTGGTGGCCAAGGAATTCTGCGCCTGCCAGATCGAAGGGCGCGGCGTGCTCGTGCTCTCCGAGTTCGCCGGCGCCGCGGCGCAGCTCCAGGGCGGCGCGCTGCTGGTCAACCCGCACGACATCGAGGGGATGGCCGACGCCCTCAAGACCGCCTTCGACATGGACGAGGAGGAGCGCCGGTGGCGCATGGAGGAGATGCGGCAGATCCTCCGCGAGCAGGATATCTTCTGGTGGGTCGACTACTACCTCCAGGCGGCCCTGGGGACGGTTCCCGCCGACTTTCGCACGCCGGCGGAGTACGTCCCGGCCCTGGAGCTTGGAGAGTACCTCTAAGGAATGCCCGCTTCCGCCCTCGACCGCTGGGACGAGATCGCCGCTCGCCTGGATGGGCGCCTGCCTGCCCTCTTCCTCGATTACGACGGCACCCTCTCCCCGATCGCGCCGCGCCCCGAGATGGCGGCGCTGCCGGACGAGACCCGCGAAGCGCTGCGGCGGCTCGCCGCGCGCCTGCCGGTGGTGATCGTCTCCGGCCGCGACCGCGAAGACGCCGCCGCGCTCGTGGGGCTGCCGGACCTCGTCTACGCCGGCAGCCACGGCTTCGACATCGCCGGTCCGCCACCCGCGGCGGGCGCGCCGCCGCTCCGGCTGGAGGTCGGCGACGGCATCCCCGAAAGGATCGAAAGCGCGGCCGGGCGGCTCCGCCGCGAGCTCGCGGGAATCGCGGGCGTGCTCGTCGAGCCCAAGCGCTTCGCCATCTCGGTCCATTTCCGCCTGGCGGACGAGCGCGACGTGCCGCGCATCGAGCGGGCGGTGGACGAGACCCTCGCCGCCGTCCCCGGCCTGCGCAAGGCGCACGGCAAGATGCTCTTCGAGCTGCGGCCCGACGTCGACTGGGACAAGGGGCGCGCCCTCCTCTGGCTGCTCGACGCGCTCGGCCTCGACCGTCCCGAGGTGCTGCCGGTCTACATCGGCGACGACCTGACGGACGAGGACGCCTTCCGCACCATCGCCGGCCGCGGCATCGGCATCCTCGTCGGCGAAGAGCCGCGGGAGACGGCGGCGGAGTACCGGCTGCGGGACCCCGAGGAGGCGCGGGAGCTGCTGGAGAGGATGGCGACCGAGCCCCAATACCCCGCGGTCGAAGAAGCCGTCCCCGGTTCGCTGGAGAGCCTGCGGACCGGAGAGGTCAACGTCCTGGGTCCTTTCGCGGTGCCGGGGTTTGCGCCGCGCCGGATCCGCATCTATCTGCCCCGCGCCTACGACCCGGCCGAGCCGCGTTTCGGGCTCTATCTGTTCGACGGCCAGAACGTCTTCGACGACGACGCCTCGTTCGCCGGCGGCTGGCACGTGCACGAGATCGTGGAGACGCTCGCGAAATCGCGCCGGCCCGTGCCGGTCGTCATCGGCATCGATCACGGCGGAACGGAGCGCATCCACGAGCTGTCGCCCTTCGAGATCGGGGAGCAGGCCGGGCAGGCCGAGACCTTCCTGGCCTGGGTGACCGGCAACCTGATGCCGGTCCTGACGGCCGAGCTCAACCTCGTTCCGGGGCCGCTGGGCGCGGTGATCGGCGGCTCCTCGATGGGCGGTCTGGCGGCGTTCTGGAGCCATTTCCATTACCCGCAGGCCTTCGGCGGCGCCCTCGTGATGTCCCCCTCCTTCTGGGTGGCCGGCCAGGCCATCTTCGCCGACGTCGCCGATCAGCCCACGCCGCCGGTCTCGCGCGTCTATCTCGACGGCGGCAAGAGAGAAGACAGGGGCCGGCTGATCCCCATCCTCCAGCGCATGGTGAACCATCTCGTCGCGCGCGGCTACGACGCGGACCGCCTGATGTGGCGCGCCGACGCCAAGGGCACGCACAGCGAGACGAGCTGGCGCCGGCGGCTGCCGAAGGCGCTGCGGTTCATGTACCGGCAGGCATAGCCCCCGATGTCACGTAGTTAAGGATGCGCGCACTGTAGAGGGTAGAGAGGCTCGCCCGCCTGCCGGCGGCGAGCCCCGGTCCGACACCCCAGGAGGGCACCATGAAGGATCGCGCGCACCGGCAGTTCCCCACCCTCATTTTCGGTTTGACCTTGCTGGCCCTCGCGCCAGGCGCCGCCGCGGCAGGGCACGCTGGTCCTCGTCGCCTGCGGCTGCTGATGCGCGCGGCCCACCGCTGACGACAGCGCCCTTCCAGGGTGCGCCCGATCAAGCTGCAGAAGCTCGACGCTCGCCGCCCGTCCATCCGAGGACCGGCGGAACAACAGGAAAGGAGATCCCATGAACCACCGAGCGTTCCGATGTACCCCCATCCTCCTCGCCGTCTTCGCGCTGCTGCTGGCCCTGCCGGGCCTCGGCGCGGCGGAGGAACGACCCGGCACCGCCGCCGCCGCAAGGGCGCGGGCGGCCTTCGAAGCCGTGGCGTCGCCGCAAGCGGCGAGCTGCGGCCTGTGCTTCGTCGCCTTCCAGCGCTGCAGCGCCTCCTGCTTCGGCCGCGGCGACAAGGCAGGGATGGGAGACTGCCTGACGGCTTGCGACAACGTCGCGGCCACCTGCGCCTGCAACCAGCAGGGAGTCAACCTGCGCAGCGAGGATCTCGTGCAGTGGGAATGGCCCGGCATGACCAAGGCCGCCTGTCACGGGTACGTGAGCTGCCAGCCGAACTATCCGTCCTGCGCCAGTTGGTCCGGCTACTCGGACTGCGACGATCCCTTCTGCGGCAGCGGCCCCCACTGCGGCGACGACTGTGAGCCGTGGGGTCCCTGCCCGGGCCCCGCCTGGAAACAGAAGATGGAGAGCTTCCGCGTCTGCTTCGACCAGTTCGGCAGTCCATGCACGGAGTGGCAGACGATCCAGACCACCTCCTGCGGCTGCTGAGGCATGAAAGGTCCACGATCGAAGCAGGAAAAGCTCGACGCTCACCGCGGCCCATCGAGGACCGGCGGATCATCAGGAAAGGAGACCCCAATGAACCGAGCGTTCCGATGTACACCTCTCCTCCTCGTCGTCTTCGCGCTGCTGCTCGCCCTGCCGGGTCTCGGCGCGGCGGAAGAACGGCCCGCCGCCGCCCGTGTGCGCGAGGCGCGGGAGGCGTTCGAAGCCGTGGCATCGCCCCAGGCGGCGAGCTGCGGCATCTGCGCTCTCGCCTACCAGCGCTGCAACGCCACCTGCTTCAGCCGCGGCGACAAGGCGGGGATGGGTGCCTGCCTGACGCAATGCGACAACGTCGCGGCCACCTGCTCGTGCGACCAGCAGGGAGTCAACCTGCGCAGCGAGGACCTCGTGCAGTGGGATTGGCCCGGCGTCACCAAGGCCGCCTGCCATGGCTCGGTAAGCTGCCAGCCGAATTATCCGTC
>DATBGJ010000145.1:0-3791 GCA_036558045.1 Thermoanaerobaculia bacterium | reverse complement strand
TCCCGACCCGCGGGACCTGGACAAGCTGGAGAGCGATCCCGGCGCTGTGCGCGCCCGGGCCTACGACGTGGTGATGGACGGCACCGAGCTGGGCGGCGGCTCCATCCGCATGCACGACCCGGCCCTCCAGAGCCGGGTCTTCAAGCTGCTGGGCATCACGGCCGAGGAGGCCGAGGCCCGCTTCGGCTTCTTCCTCGAAGCCCTGCGCTACGGCGCGCCGCCCCACGGCGGCATCGCCTTCGGCCTCGACCGCATCGTGATGCTGATGGCCGGTGCAAGCTCGCTGCGCGACGTCATCGCCTTCCCCAAGACCGCCTCGGCGACGGACCTGATGACGGAAGCCCCATCCGAGGTGGATGCGAAGCAGTTGCGGGATCTCGGGATCGCGGTGGTGAAGGAGCCCGGGAGAGCGTCGTAGCCAGTGGTATCATCGGCGTATGAAGACCGGCGCCGCCCGCAAGCTCGACGAGCAGAACCCGACTCCCGAGACGTTCATCGAGGAGATCCGGAGGATCATCAACTCAGGGACCTTGCGTGGCGCGCGCGAGGTGGCCGAGCAGGGGCTCGCTCTGTTCCCCGATGATCCCGAGCTTCAGCGTCTTCATCATGTGCTGAGGCCATTCGAGGTCCGGGTGAGCTCCTATTGGAAGACCCCGGATCCGCGTCCTAACTACGAGTGGCTCAAGAAGAATGCTAGGAAGTACCGTGGAAAGTGGGTAGGCCTCGACAGGGGCGAGCTCGTCGCAGCCGCTGACACTCTGGAAGAGGTCCTCCAAGCCTTTGGCGATAGAGACCCCAGAAGCACTCTCGTGCACCATATCCTTGCCTAGCGCTCCGCTCCTCCTCAGAGGCGACCAGACCCCTTTTGCTCAGGGGAACTCTCGCTATGTCGATGCCGATCCAGAATTTCCTGCTCGGATCGTGATTCATGTGGCAATCAACCAGTTTCCCAGACCGGTGCTTGCGATCATGGATACGGCGGCACCTTGGTGCATCTTCGAGCCTGAAGTCGGGATGGTCCTTCGGCAGACCTTCGTGGTAGTTCAGGAGAGAGTTGTGCTGAGTACGCGATTGGGCAGGTTTGGCGGCACGCTCTATAGGGGACTTATTACCTTACCCGTTGACCTGGGTGAGCCACTCGACATTGAGGCCACTGTCTTCCTGAGCCCAGAGTGGCGAGGCCCGAACTTCCTCGGCTACGAAGGCCTGCTCCAGCGTATCCGCTTCGCCGTCGATCCCGAGAACAACCTGTTCTACTTCGGCCGGATCTGAGCCGTGGCTTCCGAGATCATTCCGCTCCGGCTGCGTCATCCCGACGGCGTAACTCCCGTCATCGTCGGGGACGGCGCTCTGTCGTCCGTCCTGCCCGAGCTGGAGGACTGGCTCGCGGGGCGGACGGGGTTCTTGGTGACCACCCCGCGCGTGCTCGCGCTGCACGGCGAACGGCTGGAGATCCCCTGCAAGGCCGCGTCGCGGTGGGTGATCCTGGAAGTGGAGGAGGGCGAGGCGGCGAAGAGCGTGGCCGCGGCGGAGCGGCTGTGGAACGCGATGCTCGCGGCCGGCGGCAAACGCGACAGCCGCCTCGTCGCTTTCGGCGGCGGCAGCGTGGGGGACCTCGGCGGTTTCGTCGCGGGATGCTTTCTGCGTGGGATCGAGCTCGCCCAGATTCCGACCACCCTGCTGGCTCAGGTCGACGCCGCGATCGGCGGCAAGACGGGTGTGGACCTGCCCGGCGGCAAGAACACCGTCGGCCTGTTCCACCATCCCTGGAGGGTCGTCTGCGACACCTCGCTCCTGTCCACCCTGCCGCGCGAGGAGCTGCGCTCGGGCCTGGTCGAGGTGATCAAGATGGCGGCGCTGCTCGAGCCGGACCTCTTCGCGCGCGTCGAGCGGCAGCTCGCATCCTTGCTGCTGGGCGATCCGGCGGTGCTCGGGCCGGTGGTCGCCGCGGCGGCGGCGGCCAAGATCGCGGTGGTGGAGCGCGATCCGACCGAGCAGGGAGACCGCCGCCTGCTCAACTTCGGCCATACCCTCGGGCACGCCATCGAAGCGGCCGGCGGGTACGCCGGGCTGCGCCATGGCGAGGCGGTGGGGTACGGCATCCTCTTCGCCCTCCGGCTGGCGCGCCGGCGGGGCCTTTCACCCGAGGTCGCGGAGCGCATCCGCGCCCTGCTCCGGCGCCTCGACCTGCCGCCGCTCCCGGCGCTCGATGCCGCGGCGCTGATGGCCGGCATGGCGCGCGACAAGAAGGCCCGCGAGTCCGGTCTCGTCTGGGTCCTTCCCCGCGCGATGGGAGAGGGCTGGATGGCCGGCGGCATCCCCGACGACGAGGTTGCGGCCGAGCTGGGGGAATTTCTCGCCGATCCGCTGGCGGCGCCTCCGTAGGGGCGCCGAGAACAGTCCTCTCGCGCGGCCTCCGATCAGGTTATAATCAACTCCCGATTCCTCTTTAACCGGATCCACATGCCCACTCGCCGAAGCCTCCTCCGCCGCCTCAAGCTGCGGACCGTTCTCGTCGTAGCGCTGCTGCTCTCGGGCATCATCCCCCTCGGCATCAGCAGCGTCCGGCTGATCGTGCAGAGCTACAAGGTGCTGCGCAACACCGAGCAGGACAACCTGACGGGCGAGGCGAAATCGCTGTCGCAGGAGATCGATTCCCATCTCGTCGCGGCCCGGCGTCAGCTCGAGCAGCTCGGCGAGGGGATCCTCGTCGCTCCCGGTCCGCCGCAGCCGGCGGCGCGCCTCTCCGAGCCTTGGGTGGCCGAGCGGCTCAAGAGCTTCCAGCGCGGCAACCCGGACGTGATGGACCTGAGAGTGCTCGATCCCGAAGGCGCCGGCCTGGGACGGTCCGGCCTCAGCCGCGAAGCGGAGATCGCGATGAACACGGCTTTCGAGGCCGCGCGAGACCGCAAGGCCCCCGCCTACCGGCTGGTGGCCGCGGGGCTGCAAGCGGTCCTTGCCGTGCCCGTGCCGGTGGGTGCCAGGGAGCCGGCGCTGATCGTCGAGGCGCAGCTCCGGTTCCCGCCGTTGCAGAAGGTGTCGCGCAACGTCGCGCATCAGGGCGTGGACGTCTCCCTGCTCGACAACCAGGGGAAGATCCTGTGGTCCACCGGCGGCTCGAAGCTCGGGCCGCAGGCCCTCCGGTCGCTCATCGAGCACCCGATGGCGCAGACCTCCGAGTTCAAGCTGGGTAAGCAGGAGATTTTCGTCCAGGCCAGCCCGATTCCCGAGACCGCCTGGATGCTGGTCGTGCAGAAGCCGGTCTCGCAAGCCTTCGCCGACGTCAACCGCATGATCTTCAACGCCGCCCTGTCGACGGTCCTGTTGATCGCGCTGTCGCTCTTCTTCTCCTATCTCGCGGCGCGGTGGGTGAGCCGGCCCATCCAGCGCCTGGCCGAGACGACGCACGAGATCGCCGCGGGCAAGTTCGGCGGCAGCGTGGAGATGCAGGGGCTGACCTTCGAGCTGGCGGACCTGGCGGAGGACTTCAACCGCATGAGCGGCCAGGTCGCCGGCTACGTCCAGCAGCTCCGGCAGGCGGCGTCGGCCAATCGCGACCTGTTCATCGGCCTGCTGCGCGCCCTGGTGGCGGCCGTCGACGCCAAGGATCCCTACACCCGCGGCCACTCCGAGCGGGTGGCGGCGTTCAGCCGCACCATCGGCCGCTACCTGCAGCTCCCGGAGGAGGTGCAGCACAAGGTCTGGATCGGCGCGCTCCTCCACGACGTGGGCAAGATCGGCGTCGAGGACCGCATCCTGCGCAAGGACGGCGTGCTCGCTCCCGAAGAGTA
>DATBGJ010000144.1:0-5320 GCA_036558045.1 Thermoanaerobaculia bacterium | reverse complement strand
TGGTACGCCCAGGCGAGCCTCGGCCTGCACGGCCTGCGCACCGAGGACCACGGCGGCCTGCTGACCGATCAGAATCTCGAGCTGTTCGGCACCCTCAACGGCCCGCGCCAGTCGATCCTGCAGGTGAACCTCTTCCACAACAAGGAGTTCTTCGACGGCACCACCTTCGATCTCGACCAGCAGCGCCTGTTCTTCCAGTTCAATCCCACCGGCCGGCTGCGGCTGGCCTTCGCCAGCGTCACCGGCGACGAGATCGACTTCGCCAACACGCGGCCCGGCGACACCCTGCAGCTCGAAGGCTTCATGCAGATGCGCGTCGGCCGCAGCCTCGACCTGCAGTTCGACTACCTGGTGCAGCAGCTCGACGTCAAGGGCGGCCAGCTCTTCGACGCCCGCCTCGCGCAGACCCGGGCGGTCTACCAGTTCAACGTCCGCACCTTCGTGCGCGCCATCCTGCAGTACCAGGACCTCAGCCGCAACACCGATCTCTACCTGCGGCCCGTGCGTCCGGAGGAGAAGGAGCTCTTCGGCCAGTTCCTCTTCTCCTACAAGCTGAACCCGCAGACCGTGCTCTTCCTCGGCTACACCGACGGCCGCTTCGGCGTCCAGGGCGTCGATCTCACGCAGACGGACCGCACCTTCTTCCTCAAGGTCGGTTACGCCCTGCTGTTCTAAGGGGATCCCGGGAGGATGCCTACGGAGATCGCCGCCGAAGAGGCGCACCTGCTGCGCTGGCGCTCGTTGTGGAGCGAGGTCTACGGCCGCAGCGAGCCGCCGCGCGACCCCTCGCTCCACCTCGCCGGCTGGGTCAGCAGCTACACCGGCATGCCCATCCGCGAGCCGGAGATGCGGGAGTGGGTGGAGCGCACTGTCGAGCGTCTGCTGGCGCCGCCGCCGCGCCGCCTGCTGGAGATCGGCTGCGGCATGGGGCTGCTCCTGCTGCGCACCGCCCGCCACTGCGACGAGGCCGTCGCCACCGACTTCTCGACGGAGGCCCTCGCCTTCGTGCGCGGCCGGCTGGCGGCCGAAGGGCTCTCGCACGTCACCCTGCTGCAACGGCCGGCCGACGATTTCACGGGCCTGGACGAGCCGCGGTTCGACCTCGTCGTCCTCAACTCGGTCGTCCAGTACTTCCCCGGCCTCGACTACCTGCGGCGCGTGCTGGCGGGAGCGGTCGCCGCGGCGGCGCCCGGCGGCCGCGTCTTCCTCGGCGACCTGCGCAGCCTGCCGCTGCTCGAAGCCTTCCACGCCTCCGTACAACTGCAGCAGGCCGACGAGGCGACGCCGCTCGACGAGCTGCGCGAGCGCATCGCCGCCGCGGTGCGCCAGGAGCAGGAGCTGCTCGTCGACCCCGCCCTCTTCGCCACCCTGCGCGAGACGCTGCCGGGCATCGCCCGCGCCGAGATCCAGCTCAAGCGCGGCCGCGCCCGCAACGAGCTGACCCGCTTCCGCTACGATGCCATCCTCCACCTTGACGGTGGGAGCATCGCGCGGCGGGAACCCGAGACCTGGCTGGACTGGGGAAACCCCGAGGCCACGCCCGCCGGGCTTCGCCGGCTCCTGGCGAACCGAGCGCTGCCGGCGCTCGGCGTCCGCCGCGTCCCCAACGCGCGCCTGGCCGCTGAAATCGAAGCTGTGCGGCTTCTCCAGGACGACGGAACGCTGCGGACCGTCGGCGATCTGCAGCAGGCCGTGCGGCGAGCCCGGCCCACCGGCATGGAACCGGAGGAATTCTGGGGCCTCCAGTGGGATCTGCCCTATCGGATCGAAATCAAGTGGACGGAGAACGGTGCCGACGGCGCCTACGACGTGCTCCTCCACGCCATGGAACCTTGAACCGTAAGAGAGGACACAAATGTCAGACAGCCAGCCCGCGCAGGGCATGAAGACCTTCAGCACCATCTGGATCGGCCAGCTCGTCTCGCTGCTCGGCTCCGGGCTCACCAGCTTCGCCCTCGGCATCTGGGCGCTGGAGCGCTCCGGCTCCGTCACCCAGTACACCCTGATCATCCTCAGCGCCAGCCTGCCGGCCATCGCCATCGCGCCGTTCGCCGGCGCCCTGGTGGACCGCTGGGACCGCCGCAAGGTGATGTTCTGGACCGACCTGGGGCCCGCCGTCATCACGCTCTCCTACGCCTTCCTGCTCTGGCGGGGCGAGCTGCACGTGTGGCACATCTACATCGGCGCCTTCATCAGCTCCATCTTCAGCACCTTCCAGTGGCCGGCGTACATCTCGGCCATCACCATGCTGGTCGACCGCAGCCAGTACGGCCGCGTCAACGGCATGCTGGAGTTCGGCCAGGCGGGCACCACGATCGCGGCGCCGGCGCTCGCCGGCCTCATGCTCTCCGTGGTCAACATCTGGGGCGTGCTGCTGGTGGACTTCGCCACCTTCCTCTTCGCCGCCGCCACGCTGCTGCTGGTGCGCATCCCGCGCCCCGAGGTCAGCGCCGAGGGCCGCAAGGCCAAGGGCTCCATCTGGAAGGAGGCCGCCTACGGCTGGACCTTCATCCGCGAGCGGCCGGGGCTGTTCAACCTGCTGCTCTACTTCGCGGTGCTCAACTTCGCCCTCTGCGCCTGCGGCGTGGCGATCCTGCCCATGGTGCTGGCCTTCACCGGCTCGAAGGCGGCGGTGGGCACCATCATGTCGCTCGTCGGCATCGGCATGCTGATCGGTGGCGCCATCATGACCGCCACCGGCGGACCGAAACCGCGCGTCTACGGCGTGCTCGGAGTGGGCCTGCTGATCAGCGTCTGCTTCGTGATGGTGGGGCTCAAGCCCTCGCTCCTGTTGGTGGGCGCGGGCGTGCTGATCTGGTACATCGGCCTGCCCATCATGAACGCTTCCAGCACGGCGATCTGGCAGAGCAAGACGCCGGGCGACGTCCAGGGGCGGGTGTTCGCCATGCGGCGCATGATCGCGCAGTTCACCACCCCGATCGGCGACTTCAGCGCCGGTCCCCTCTCGGACAAGGTGTTCATCCCCCTGCTCATGCCGGGCGGCGCGTTGGCGAACACATGGGTCGGCCGGGTGGTCGGCGTCGGACCCGGCCGCGGCATCGGCTTCATGTTCCTCACCATGGCGGCGATCCCCGGCCTTGCCGCCCTCTGGGGCCTCCTCAATCCGCGGGTGCGCAACGTCGAGACGGAGCTGCCGGACGCGCCGAAGAAGGTCGCGCCGCCGCCGGAGCCGCCGCCCGAAGAGACGGCCGCGGAGCCCGAAGCCGCCGCCGCCCAGGCTTGAACGGTTATGGCCGCCTCTTGGCCTTGATGAGGATGGCGATCTCGTCCGGACGGGGATTGACGAAGTCGAGGCGGATGCGGCCGTCGCCGGTCTCCGAGACCAGCGCCGGAATCGAGCTCGCCGTCAGGTACCAGCCGGCCGGCAGCACGACCGCGTTGCGCGGCCGGCCGAAGGTGCGGTCGAAGACCAGCTCGTCCCCCTCCAGCCGGTAGCGGGCCGCATCCGTGTAGGTCTCCGCGATGCGCAGGCGCACCGAGCCGCCCGGCGGCACCGCGGCGAAGTGGACGACGACCACCTCGGCGTCCGGCGCCACCTCCTCGTCCTCGGCGGTGCCGGTCCTGGCGAGGGCATCCCCCTTCACCGTCTCGACCGCCAGCGCCTCGCCGGTGTCGAGGTTGCGCGCCGAGGGATTCGACGCCTTGCTCCCCGGACGCACCACGTTCAGGTAGCGCCCGACGCCGGGCCGCGACTCGGTGTAGTCGTGGTAGAGGTCGAAGGCGTGCGTCTCCGGCGGCTGGAGGAAGTAGACGATCTCGCGGTCCTGGTGCGCCCGCTCGACGAGGCGGTCCTCCTCGGCGGGCGCGGCCGGAGCCTGCGCCGCCGCCGGCAGCGCGGCGACGAGGAGGAATAGAAGACCTTTCATCGCTTGAGGCTCCGCGCTTCGAGCACCAGCGGCGCCGGGTCCGGACCGGTGTGCATGAAGCTCACCGCGAGGCGCCCGTCCGGTTCCGTCAGCACCTGGACGGGCACGTTGCAGGAGACGATCTCGTAGCCGGCGGGCAGCACGACGGCGTTGCGGCGGATCCCCAGCGGGCGAGCGAAAACAATGCGGTCCTGTCCTTTCCGGAAGTAGCTCTTCGCGTCCTCGTAGGTCTTCTCGATGAGCAGCCGCACCCCGCCCTCGGCGGGCACCGGTCGCGGCAGATGGACCCGGATATAGCTCGTGTCGAGGTCGGCCTCCGGCAGGCCGCCAACGCGCGCCTCGGCGCCGCTCACCACGTCGAACGGCAACGGCTGTGACATCGCCCGGTCGAAGACCGCCTCGCCGCTCGCCGTGCTCCCCTTGCGGATGGGATTGAAGTAGGCCGTGGCGCCGGGCGTGACCGCCGTGACCTCGAAGAGGATATGGAAGCGGTGCGTGTCGGGATCGAGCAGCTCGTAGCGCGTGTACTCGTCCTCCTCGCGCGGGGCTGCCTCGCGAGCCTCGGCGGCGGCCGACGGCGCTGGAGCCGGCCGCGGTCCCACCGCGCAGGCGACGAGCAGCCCCAGAGAGAGGCAGGTGAGGAGACGCACGGCGGCAGTATATCCAGAGGGAAAGGATGATATTATAGGATGGCAGCATAAGGGAGGACGAAGCATGATCGGGTCTTTGCGGTATCCCTCGAGACGTTTTTTCATCGCTGTGGCCACGCTGTTGGGAATCTTCGCGGCGGACCTCGCGGCCGCGGAGCCCCGCTGGACGCCGGTCGGTCCGCCCGCGGCGCCCACCTTCGCGCGGCTGCAGATCGATCCGGCGGACGGGATCACGGCGTACGCGCTGACCGCGGCGGGCCTCTGGCGCTCGCGCGGCGGCGCCGGCTCCTGGCGCAGCATCCAGATTGGTCTCGACGGATCGCCGCTGGCGTTCGCCTTCGATCCGCAACGTCCCGGGCGGCTCTACGCCCTGGTGTCCGAGCCCGACGGCAGCGGCTCGATCCGCCGCAGCGACGACTTCGGCGGCCACTGGAGCCAGGTCTTCTCTACCCCTTCGCTGAGCGCCGTCAACGCGCACGAGCTGCGGGTGGATCCCTTCGCGCCCGACACGCTCTACTGGTTGACGGACCGCTCCCTCCGCCGCAGCCGCGATGCCGGGCGGACCTGGGAATGCTTCGCCGTGGCGAGCGACTGCGTCACCGTGTACAACGGGGTGAACGCCTTCGCGCTCGCGCCGGACCGTGCGCGGACGATGTACGCCGTCAGCGGCTACGACTTCTACGTCACCCACGACGGCGGGGCGACCTGGACGCGCTCGAAGATCGAGGCCAGCGAGGATCCGCTCGACGTCGTCGTCGCCACGCGCGCGCCGCGCACCCTCTA